>JBBQOT010000008.1:0-16203 GCA_038331165.1 Acetobacterales bacterium | reverse complement strand
CGCGCCGAAGCTCTTGTCGATCACGACGTTGCGGCCCTTGGGGCCCAGCGTCACCTTCACGGCATCGGCGAGGATGTCGACGCCGCGCAGCATGCGCGCGCGGGCATCACTCCCGAAACGTACTTCCTTGGCAGCCATATTCGGTATTCCTTTTTAGATCAGGCTTAGATCGGGTCAGTCGCGGGCAAGCGACGCAGGGCCAGGGGAGGCGAGGGTGCCGCCATAAGCAGCACCGCCGGGGCTCCCGATCGGGCCTACTTCTTCTTGGCGGGGGTGCCCACGATAATGCCCATGATGTCGGACTCCTTCATGATCAACAGCTCCTCGCCGTCGATCTTGACCTCGGTGCCCGACCACTTGCCGAACAGCACCCGGTCGGCCGGCTTCACGTCGAGGGCGACGATTGCGCCGGCCTCGTTGCGCGCACCGGCGCCAACGGCGATCACCTCGCCCTCCATCGGCTTTTCTTGGGCCGTGTCGGGGATGATGATGCCGCCCTTGGTCTTCTCTTCTGCAGACAGCCGCCGAACCACGACCCGGTCGTGCAGGGGACGGAACTTCATTGCGGATCGCTCCTGGAAATTGAAGGCCGCCGACGGCGCCACGCAAGGCGCGGCAGACCGAGGCAGCCAGGTTGTTAGCACTCCCCACCGGGGAGTGCCAGCGATCTAGGCGCTTGCCGCCGACGAGTCAAGGGATCAGCGCAGGACACGTCACGGGGATGGAGCATCGGTCAATCGAAACCAACCACCGTCAAGAACACTCCCTCAGTGAGCAAGGTTCGTCCGCGCGGACCGATCGTCATTCTTTGCGCCGCCTGGTCTGGGGCACCGATGCACGCACCGCCCTTACGACGTGCGTTCGGGAAGCTGCATCCAGCCTGCCGGCAGCGCCGTCAGCCGGGCGCCTCCCGCCTCCAGCGGCTCTGCCAGCGCGTCCAGCCGCAGCGTCGCCAGCGCCATAGCGCCGCGCCCCGAGCGCAGCGTGCCGACCTCGACCCCGTCGCCGCGAAGCACCGGGGTGCCAGGCGGCGGCAGCGCGCCGTCGACCGCCACCCGCACCAACCGCCGCTTGATCAGCCCGCGGTACTTGGTGCGCGCCGTCAGTTCCTGGCCCATGTAGCAGCCCTTCGACCACGACAAGCCGGACAGTTCGTCGAACCCGGCCTCCAGCAGCACCGTCTTGTCCGTCTCCAGGTCGCGCGACCCCTCGGGCAGGCCGAGGCCCAGCCGGTGCGTGTCCCAGGCCGCCGCGTCGGCATCGGTGGGCAGGGGCACCGGTGCCAGGATGCGCCAGCCGGCATCCGGCAAGCGCGGGTCGGGGGCGGCAACCGCGTCGGCCGGCACATCGGGCACCCCGCTCCAGGCCACGTGGACGTGCCACGGCACCTCCGCCAGCGTGACCTTGGAGCGAAGCCGGAACCGGGTGAGTTTCTGCACCAGCATCGGCGCCAGCGTGCGCTCGGCGTCCAGCAGCAGTCGCCCGCCGTCATCCAGAATGAAGAAATCGGCCAGCCAC
Source organism: Acetobacterales bacterium (assembly GCA_038331165.1). Taxonomy (GTDB): domain Bacteria; phylum Pseudomonadota; class Alphaproteobacteria; order Acetobacterales; family Acetobacteraceae; genus CAMDGX01. The sequence continues at coordinate 14,685 of JBBQOT010000008.1, read as the reverse complement.
TTGCCCTGCGGCGTCAGCACTGCGGCCCACACGGCTCGCCCTGGTGCTGCCAGTTCCACGTCGTTGGACACGAGGCCCTGGAGGAAGGCTACCCGGTCGGGTCCCTCCACGGCGATCACGCCGCGTTCGGGCAGGTGGGCGATGCTTGTCATCGCGGTGAAGTGGTCCCAACCGCGCGCCCCGGCAAGGGGGGCTTGCATCCCGCCCGCACGTGGCCGAAACGCTGGCGGGACCATTCGGAGAAACCCGCGATGCCGCATTTCGACCTGGTGATCCGCGGCGGCACCTGCGTGCTGCCCTGGGGCATGGAGCAGACCAGCGTGGGCATTCGCCACGGTCGCATCGCCGCTCTCGGGGTCGGCGCCGATGCCACCGCCGACGAGGTCATCGACGCCGCAGGCCTGCACGTGCTGCCGGGCCTGATCGACCCGCACGTCCACCTGCGCGACCCCGGCGACGCCAGCATCGAAAGCATTCCGACCGGAACCCGCGCCGCCGTACTGGGTGGCCTCGTCGCCGTGTTCGACATGCCGAACACCAATCCGTCGATCACCAATACCGAGCGCCTGGCCTGGAAGCAGGGCTATGCCGAGCAGACCGCGTGGTGCGACATGGGCCTGTATGTCGGCGGCACCAAGACCAACATCGCCGACCTGGCCGCGCTGGAAACAGGCCGCGGCGTGTGCGGCATCAAAATCTTCGCCGGCTCCTCCACCGGCGACCTGATGGTCGAGGACGACGAAAACCTCGAACGCGTGATGCGCGCCGGCCGTCGCCGCATCAGCTACCACAGCGAGGACGAATACCGGCTCCAGGCGCGCAAGGTGTTGTTCAAGTCGGGCGACCCCTATTCCAACCATATGGTCTGGCGCGACGAGGAAGCCGCCTTCCTCGGCACCCGTCGCCTGATGGCCCTGGCCAGCCGAACCGGCCGCCTCGCCCACATCCTGCACGTCTCAACCGCGCAAGAGCTCGACTACCTCAAGGACTACCGCGACCTCGCCACGGTCGAGGTCCTGGTCAACCACCTCACCCAATCCGCCCCCGACGTGTATGAACGCCTGAAGGGTTTTGGCGTGATGAACCCCCCCATCCGCGGCCCCGAACACATGGAGGCCGCCTGGCGCGCGGTGCGCGACGGCACGGTGGACACCATCGGCAGCGACCACGCACCGCATCCGCATGCCGCCAAGCTCAAGCCCTGGCCCGATTGCCCGGCCGGGCTCACCGGGGTGCAGACGCTGGTGCCGGTGATGCTGAACCACGTCAACGCCGGCCGGCTCGGCCTGCCGCGGCTGGTCGACCTGATGTGCGCCGGCCCGGCGCGGGTTTACGGCGTGGTCGGCAAGGGTCGGCTGGCCGCCGGCTACGACGCCGATTTCACCCTGGTGGACATGCGGCGCCAGCGCACCATCGAGGATGCCTGGATCGTCTCGCCGTGCGGCTGGACCCCGTTTGCGGGCATGAAAATCACCGGCTGGCCGGTCGCCACCATCATCCGCGGCCATACCGTGATGCGCGACGACGAAGTGCTGGGCACACCGCGCGGCCGTTTGGTCAGGTTCGCCTGATGCGTTCGCCGAGCGCCACCGCCACCCGATCAATCACGCCGGCCCAGTCGCCGGGCGCGGTTTGGCGGAACCGGCGCAGCGTGGGGTACCACGGGCTGTCATCGCGCTCGCGCAGCCAGCGCCAGCAGGAATCGTACCGGTCCAGCAGCCACACCGGCCGCCCCAGTGCGCCGGCCAGATGCAGCGGCGAGGTGTCGGCCGAGATCACCAGGTCGAGCGCCGCCATCAGCGCCGCGGTGTCAGCGAAATCGGCCAACTCGCCGGTCCAGTCGTGCAGCACCATGCCTGGCGGCGGTACCATGGCCTGGGCGGCGGGCACGCCCTTCTGCAACGAGACGAAAGACACACCCGGCACCACGGTGAGCGGCGCCAGGGCCGCCAGCTTCAGCGAGCGGCGGCGGTCGATGCGGTTCGCCATCGCCGCATCCGGCCGCGGCTCGCCGGCCCACACCAGCCCCACCTTCAACCCCGGCAGCCCTGCCAACCGCGCCCGCCAGCCGGCGACCGCGGCCGGGTCAGGAGTGAAGTACGGGATCGCCGCCGGGATGCTGGCCAGGTCGGTGCCGAAGGCCCAGGGCAGATGCATCAGCGGCACCGCCACGTCATGCGCCGGCACAGCGTCGCCCACCGCCACCACCACCGGCCGGCCCGGCAGGGTGGCGGCCAGGCGCACCAGCGGGCGTTCCACCGCCACCACCACCTCCGCCCCGCGCGCCCCCACCATTGGCACGTAGCGCAGAAACTGCAGCGAATCGCCCAGACCCTGTTCGGCAAACAGCAGCACCCGCCGGCCACGCCAGGAATTCGGGTCGGGCCGCGCCAAGGGGTCGGCCGGCGCGCGGTGCGGGCCCGTCATGCGCCGCCAGCGCCAGGCATAATGCGGCCAGGCCTCCGCCAGCCGGCCGCACGACAACAGGGCAATGGCCAGCGCGGTATACCGTTCTGGGTCGGCCGGGTCCTCGGCCAGCCGCGCGCGCAGTGGCGCCAGCGCCGCTGGACCGCGCTCCTGCCACAGCACCGTCGCCAGCGCCCGGCCGAGCCAGTCATGCAACGGGTGGTCAGGCGCCGCGAGCGCCGCGGCCGGCTCCATCGCCCGCACCGCCTCGGCCAGCCGCCCGGTCTGGATCAATGCAATGCCCAGGCGCAGCGCGATCGCCGGGTCGCCGGGATAACGCACCAGCAAAATGGCAAAGGCATCGATCGCCTCAGCGTGCCGGCCCGCTTGCCACAGCCGGCCGGCGTGCGCGGCGACGTCGCTCACCGCACCAACTCGGCCGCGACGCGCGCCACCACACCCGCCCAGTCGCCGGGCGTCGTCTGCCGGAACTGCCGCAGCGTGGGATACCACGGGCTGTCGGCGCGATCGAGCAGCCAGCGCCAGCAGGTGTCGTGGCGGTTGAGCAGCCAGGTCGGCCGTCCGAGCGCGCCCGCCAGGTGGACCGGCCCGGTGTCGACGCTGATCACCAGGTCCAGTGCTGCCACCAGCGCCGCGGTATCGGCGAAATCGGCCAACTCGGCGGTCCAATCGTGCAGCTCCATGCCGGGCGGCGGCGGCTGCGCGGCGGCGGCACCCTTTTGCAGCGACACAAACGCCAGCCCCGGCACCGCGGTCAGCGGCCCCAGCGCGGCAAGCGGGATCGAACGGTGGCGGTCGGTGGCCAACGCCGCCAGGTTCTCCAGCCGTGGCTCGCCGGCCCACACCAAACCAATCTTGCGCCCCGCGATGCCAGACAGCCGGCCCCGCCAACGCCCGGTCGCGGCGACGTCGGCCGACAAATACGGCGCATCCGGCACATAGTCCGGCGTGGTGCCGAACGCCCAGGGCAGGTTGAACATCGGCACCGCGATGTCGTGCGGCGGCACCGCGCCGCCGGCGGCCACCGCTTCGGCCACCCCGGGTATGGCGGCGGCCAGCCGCAACAGCGCCGGCTGCACCTCCAGCACCACGCGCGCGCCAGCGGCGGCTGCGGGGGCGACGTAACGCAGGCATTGCAACGTGTCGCCATGGCCCTGCTCGGCATAGAGCAACACCGTCTTGCCGTTCCAGCCGGCCGGATGCGGGCGGATCAGCGGCGCCGCCGGCACGCGCAACCGGTCAGGTCGGATACCCTGCCAGCGCCACGCATGCTCCGCCCACCCCTCCGTCCATCGACCCAGCGCCAACAGGGCCTCGGCGCGCGCCATGTGCCAATCGCGTTCGCCCGGCCGCAACGCCAGTGCCACGGCCAGCGGCGCCAGCGCCTGGGCATGGCGGCGCTGGGCGAACAGCGCCAAGCCCCACCAGGCCTGCGCCTCGGCATACTCCGGCACCTGGGCGGCGAGCGCGCGCAGCACCACCTCACCCTCGTCCGCGCCGCCGGTCTGCACCAGGGCGCGGCCCAGCGCACAGGCCAGCCGTGCGTCCTGCGGATGCAATGCGACAAGGCGCCGGTACTGCGCCACGGCGTCGCGATGGCGCCGGCACGACCACAGGCACGCGGCCAACGCCAGCCGTGCCGCGTCATGCCCGGACTGGGCGGCAAGCAGCGCCTCCAGCGCCCCGACCATATCGGCTGCCGCCGCGCCGCTCTGGCGCAGCCCGGCCAGCAGCGCCCCGGCCGCCTGGTGCAGGTCGGCGCTCACCGCCCGCCCGCCCGTACTGCAAGTGCTGCGGCGACCCGCGCCACGACGCCCGCCCAGTCGCCGGGCGCCTCCTGGCGGAATTGCCGCAATGTGGGATACCACAGGCTGTCGTCGCGGCCAGCGAGCCAGCGCCAATCGGCGTCAAAGCGGTTCAGCAGCCAGGTGTCCCGCCCGAGCGCGCCGGCGAGATGGGCCGCGGCGGTGTCCACCGTGATCACCAGGTCGAGGCCCGCCATCAGCGCCGCGGTGTCGGCGAAATCGGCCAGCTCGCCGGCCCAGTCGTGCAGCAGCATGCCGGGCGGCGGAGTCTGGGCGGCGGCCTCGCCCTTCTGCAGCGCGACCAACGACACCCCCGGCACCGCCGCGAGCGGCGCCAGGGCCGTCAGCGGCAGCGAACGCCGGCGATCGATCAGGCGTGTGTCGGATCCCTCGGCGCCCGGCTCGCCGGCCCAAACCAGGCCAACCCGTAAGCCGGGCAAGGCCGCGAGACGGTGGCGCCACCGCGCCACCTCGGCCGGTACGGGGTCCACGTAGGGCACCTCGGCGGGGACGCTGCCGAAAGCCCAGGGCAGATGGAACAGCGGCACTGCGACATCATGCACCGGCACCGCCGCACCGGCCGCTACCACCGCCACGCCGGGCAGCACCGCCGCAAGCCGGGCCAGCGCCGGCTGCACCTCCAGCACCACCCGCGCCCCCTGACGCTGCACACAGTCGAGGTAACGCAGGCATTGCAGCGTGTCGCCATGGCCCTGCTCGGCGTAGAGCAGCACCACACGGCCGCGCCACGCCGTCGGATCGGGCCGCGCCAGCGGATCGGCCGGCGCCCGCAGGGCCAGCTTGCGGTCGCGCCGCCAGCGCCAGGCATACTCCGCCCAACCTTCGGTCAGCCGCCCAAGCCGCAACAGCGCGTGACCGCGCGCCACATGCAGGTTGGCCTCCTGCGGCAGCAACGGCAGCAGCGCATCAAACGTCGCCAGGGCGTCGTCGGTCGCGCGCAATTCCAGCCGCGCGATGCCGAGCCATAGCCGGGCATCGACGATCTCCGGCGCCTGTTCTGCCACCTGCGCCAGCACGTCGCGGCCCGCTGCCAGGCCGGGGCCATGGGCGTGCAGGTCGCGGCGCACCAGGGCGATGCCCAACAGCGCTGCGGCACCAGGGTCCTCCGGGCGGCGCGCGGCGGCCTCGCGGTACTGGGCAACCGCGCCGGTACGGTCGCCGGCGGTCCACAGGTTCTGCGCCAGGGCGATGCGGGCGGCGGCATGATCGGGCTGCGCTCGCACCGCGCCGGCCAGCATTCCGGCCAGCGCCGCAGGCGCCGCGCCGGTTTGCCGCAACCCCGCGGTCAGCGCCGCCGCTTCGTCGACCAGCGCCGCGCTCATCGGGCCGCCAGCGCCGCGACGACACGCCCGACCACGCCGGCCCAGTCGCCGGGCGCCGTCTGTCGGAACTGCCGCAGCGTGGGATACCACGGGCTGTCGTCGCGCCCCCGCAACCAGCGCCAGTCGGCGTCGAAGCGGTTGAGCAGCCAGACCGGGCGAGCCAGCGCGCCGGCCAGATGGACGATGGCGGTATCGACCGTCACCACCAGGTCAAGTGCCGCCACCAGGGCGGCGGTGTCGGCGAAGTCGGCCAGCTCGGCGGTCCAGTCGTGCAGCACCATACCGGCCGGCGGCGGCTGCGCGGCGGCCGCGCCTTTTTGCAACGACACCAGCGTCACCCCCGGCAGCGCCAGCGGCGCCAACGCCGCCAGCTTCACCGAGCGTCGCCCATCCATGGCCCGGCTGCCCAAGGTGCTGCGCGGGTCGCCAGCCCAGGCCAGCCCCACCTTCAACCCAGGCAGCGCTGCCAGCCGCGCGCGCCACCGCGCCACTACGGTGGGATCGGCGGCGAGATAGGGCACCCGCGCCGGAATGCTCGCCAGCGTGGTGCCGAACAACAGCGGCAACGAGGCCAGCGGCAGATCGAAATCGGCCGGCGGTGCCGCGGTGTCGTCGCCAATCGCGCCCGCCACGCCAGCCATGCCGGCCAACAGCCGTACCAACCCCGGCTGCACCCGCAGCGTGACCGTGGCCCCCGCATCGACCACCAGCTGCGCGTAGCGGGCGAAGTGCAGCGTATCGCCATGGCCTTGCTCGCCCGCCAGCACCACGTGCCGCCCGGCCAGCGCCGCCGGCACCGGCAGCTTCGGCACCTCCCGCCGCCGCCGCTCGAAGCCGGCGAAGCCGCGCGCCAAGTCGCCCCGCGCCAGATGCACCATGGCGGCATCGCAGGCCGCCGCGACATGACCCGGCTCCAGCGCCAGCGCCCGCTCCCAGGCCGCCAGCGCCTCCTCCAGCCGGTCCTGCTGATACAACGCGAGCCCGAGCGCGACCCAGCCATCGACCAGGCCGGGATCGCCGGCCAGCGCCCGTTGCGCCGCCGCCTCGGCCGGCACCGCGGCGCCGGCGGCGGCCAGCAGCCCGGCGGTCTCGGCCAGCAGTTTCGGTGCCAGACCAGGGCGGCCGATCAGCGCCTCCAGCAGCGCGACCGGCACAGCCACCTGCCCGGCGCCGAACTGCGCGCGCGCGCGGGCCAGTCGCGTCTCGCCGCGCAGCCGCGCCAGGTCGGGGCGGCCGGGGGCGACCAGCACGGCCAGGTCCAGCGCCGCCTCGGCCTCCTCCAGCCGGCCCTGGCCGCACAACGCCAGGGCAAGGTCGCGGGCAGCGTCCGGGTCATTGGGGCGCTCGGCCAACAGCCGGCGCCGGGCCGCGATCGCCGCGCCGTCGCTCACCCCACGCGCTCGCGCAGTGCCGCGGCCAGGCGCTGCACCACCTCGTCCCAGTCGCCCGGACGCATTTGGCGGAACTGGCGCAGCGTCGGGTACCAGGGGCTGTCGTCGCGCCCCTGCAACCAGCGGAAATCGCTGTCGAAGCGGTTGAGCAGCCAGACCGGTCGGCCGAGCGCGCCGGCGAGATGGGCCGGCGCGGTATCGACCGATATCACCAGGTCGAGTGCCGTCATCAGCGCCGCCGTCGCGGCGAAATCCTCCAGTTCGCCGGTCCAGTCGTGCAGCACCATGCCGGCCGGCGGATCGGTCGCCTGGGCGCCCGGCGCGCCCTTCTGCAGTGACACCCACACCACCCCCGGCACCCGCGCCAGCGGCGCCAGCGCAGCCAGTGTCAGCGAACGGCGCCGATCCATCGCCGACTGCACCTTGGAATTCGGCCGCGGCTCGCCCGACCACACCAGCCCCACCTTCAGCCCCGGCAGTCCCTGCATCCGCCGGCGGAACTGCGCCGCGCGCGTCAGGTCGGCGCGCAGATACGGCACCGTCGCCGGCACCGTCTCCAATCTGGTGTCGAACGCCCATGGCAGGTGCAACAACGGCAGCGCGATGTCGAACGGCGGCACCACGTCGCCGCGCGCATACACGCCGGCCATGTCCGGAATGGCGGCAGCCAGGGTGCGCAGCGAGCCCGGCACCTCCAGCAGCACCCGCGCCCCGGCGGCGGCGACCATGCGGGCGTAGCGCAGGAACTGGATGCTGTCGCCCTGCGCCTGTTCGGCATACAGCAGCACCGTTTTCCCCGCCCATTCGGCCGGATCGGGGCGGCGCAGCGGGTCGGCGGGTCGGCGCACATGGTCCGCGCTGACGCGTCGCCGCCAGCGCCAGGCATAGCTCGCCCACCCCTCGGCGTAGCGCCCGGTCGCCAGCAGCGCGAGTCCAATACCGAAATGCGCATCGGCGTCATCGGGGCGCAGCGCCAGCACCTTCTGCAGTTCCACAATCGCCTCGTCGGCGCGTTGCAGGCCGAGCAGACCCATGGCCTTCAGCGTCGCCGCCTGGGCGATCGGCATCGCTGGGTCCAGCGCCTCGGCGCGCGCAATCAGCGCCAGCGCCTGGGCGTCGGGCCCTTGCGCCAGCAGCGCATCGGCCAATCCCAGCAGCGCCTGCGGCGTATCGGGCTGCAACGCCAGCGCCACCCGGAAGCTCTGTGCAGCCTCGACCGCCTCGCCCTGGTGGCGCAGTTGCTGGCCCAGGCGAACATGCAGCATGGCATCGGCGGGGGCCAGCTTCAGCGCCGCGCGCAGCATCTCCAGCCCCTCGGCCGCGTCCGGCTGTTCCAGCAGCAGCCGCGCCAAATCTGCCACCGCCTCCGCCTGGCCGGGGCGCAGCGCCAGCGCGCGGCGCAGTGCCGCGATGGCGGCGTCGCGCGCCAGCGCGTCCCAGTCCGCGGCCACGGCGCCGGGCGGCAGGCTGGTGCGCCCGGCCATCAGCGCGCGCGCCAGCGCCACCGGCCAAACGGCATCGCGCGGCGCGCCAGCCTGGCCCTGCAGCGGGCGGATCATGCGGGAGGTCAGCGCATCCAAACCGGGGACGCCATCCCAACCGATCGGCGCGTCCGCCAGCTCAGCCTGGGCCAGCGCCGCCGTCGCCACGGGATCATCCGGCTGCAACACCAGGGTGCGGCGGAACCATGCGCGCGCCGCCTCGTGGGCGCCGATGACGGCAAGCTGGCGGCCCAGGTCGCGCGCCGCATTGGCCAGATCGGGGAAGGTCAGCGCCCGCGCCGCCATGGCGACCAGCGCCTCGCTCGCCCGGCCGCGCCACGCCAGCATCGCGCCCAGCCGTGCCCGCGCCGTGTCGTCGGCGCGCACCGCCAGGGCGTGCGCCATCGCGGCGATCGCGGCGTCGTGGCGACCCTGTTCCCACAGCAACCGGGCCAGCCGCGCATCGACCTCGCGCAATTGCTCGCGGTCGCCGCGCACCGCGGCCTCGCCCAGGTCCTCGCGCAAGGCGATCGCCGCCTGGGCATCGTCGCGCGCCACCAGCGCCGCATCGGCCTGCCCGCCGACGATGCAAGCCAGCGCGAGGTTCAGCAGCACGTGCGCGGGCGCGATTCCGTGCGTCGCGCGCACCAGGTCGCGCGCCCGGCCGAGTGCCGTGATCGCGCGGGCGGCGTCGCCGGCGGCAAGTGCGAGGGCGGCATCGAGTTCCCAGAAGGCGGGCAGGCCGGCGGCCCCCGCTCCGGCCGACGCGTCGCGCGCCTGTTCCAGCAGCGCCGCGGCCTCGGCAGTGCGCCCGGCAGCATAGGAAGCGGCGCCCCTTTCCACCAGATCGGGCGCAACCGGCCCCGGAGCGGCGGCGTCAGCGGAATCGGGCATCCAGCGCCTCCTCGACGCGCGCGAGCACACTGTCCCAATCGCCCGGCGCTGGCTGACGAAACAGCCGTGCGGTCGGATACCACGGGCTGTCGTCGCGGCCCAGCAGCCAGCGCCAGTCCGGGCAGTGCGGCAACAGCACCCAGACCGGCCGGCCGAGCGCGCCGGCGAGGTGGGCGACCGCGGTGTCGACGGTGACCACCAGGTCCATGGCGGCGATCAGTGCCGCGGTGTCGGCGAAATCCACAATGCCGGCGTGCACCTCGGCCAGTCCGCCGATCTGGCCGGCATCGCCGTCGCGCAGCCGGTCGGCCAGCACGTGAAACGCCAGGTCGGGCCGCCTTAACAGGCGGCGGAACTGCCCGGTCGGTACCGAGCGGCGGCGGTCGTTGCGAAAGGTCGGGCTGCCCGCCCACGCCACGCCGATACGCGGGCGGCGATCCGGCACTTCATCCAGCCGCGCCCGCCACGCCGCCATCCGGTCGGCCGGCACGACCAAATAGGGCACCGCGGCGGGAACGCTGGCCAGATCGGTACCGAACGCCAGCGGCAGGCTGAGCAGCGGCAGCACGGTCGCGGGCACCGGCGGCATGTCGGCCAACGGAACGATCGCCGCGACCGCCGCCATCTCGGCCAGCAGCGGCCGCAACGTGGCATGGATCGGCATCGCCAACTCCACGCGCGCGCCACGCGCCGCCAGCAGCGGCAGGTAGCGGGCGAAATGCAGCGTGTCGCCGTGCCCCTGTTCCAGCACCACACGCACACTCTGCCCGTCCAGCCGCGCAGGCACGCTCCACGGCGGCGCGCGCGGGTCCTGCGGCGCCGGCAGCTGGGTCAACTGGCCGCGCCGCCACTCATAGCCGCGCCAGCCGGCGGCGAAATCGCCGCGCAACAGGCGCAGCATCCCCAGGTGCAGATGCGCCTTGGCATTATCGGGCTGGCGCACGATCAGCGCCGCGAACGCGGCCTCGGCGGCATCGAGGTCGAAGGCATGCATCTGCGCGGTGCCGAGGTGGTCGAGCACTTCGGCGACATCGGCGGCGGAGTGGTCAAGATCGACCCGGCGCAACACGGCGATGGCGGCGGCCGCGTCGCCGATCCGGAACAGGGCGATGCCGATGCGTGTCAGGCTGGTCGGGTCGCTCGGGCCCAGCGCCAGCGCCGCATGGGCAGCGGCGGCGGCTGCCTGCTCCTCCGCCCCGCCCGGCAGCGCCGCCTCCGCCAACTCGGCCAGCGCCTCGGCCAGGCCGATGCGGGCCGCCAGCAGGCCAGGGCGGCCGTCCAGCAGCCCAGCGGCGCGGCGCAATGTCGCCGCCGCCGCATCGGGCCTGCCATTCTGGCGCAGCGCGTCGCCCAGGGCGCGCAGCGCCTCGCCGTCCTCGGGCAGAAGCGCCACCAGGGCGCGCCAGACATCGATCGCCGCGTCGCGCGCGCCCAATTCCCACTGCGCGGCCGCCAACGGGCGATAGGCCGCCACCATCGCAGGGCGCCGCCGCACGACCTCGTCCATCAGCGCCACCACCGCCGCGTGGCGGCCTTGGCGTGCCCGCACGCGCGCCAATTGCAACCGCACCTCATCTTGCACCGCATCGCCGCCGTGTGCAGCGGCCAACACTGCCTCCAGCTCCGCCGCCCCCTCGTCCAGCGCGCCGGCGGCAATGCGACAGGCAGCCAGCACATGGCGCGCCCGCAGGTCGCCGGGTGCCTCCGCCAGCACCGCGCGTGCCACCGTCTCGGCCGCGGCATGGCGGCCGGCCGCATAGTGCGCCGCACCCTGGGCCAGCAGCGCCGCCAGTGGGGGCGCCAGTGGGGGCGCCAGCGGGGAAATCAGCGGGGGCGCCTGGTTCACGGCACCGCCACGCTCACCGCGGCAACAGCGCCGCTTGCACCGCGGCCAGCACCGACGTCCAGTCGCCCATCGAAGCCTGCCGGAATAGCCGCGCCGTGGGGTACCACGGGCTGTCGTTGCGGTCCTGCAGCCAACGCCAGTCGGCGCCATAGGGCAGCAGGATCCACACCGGCCGACCCAGCGCGCCCGCCAGATGCGCCACCGCGGTATCGACCGTGATCACCAGATCGAGTTGCTCGATCACCGCCGCGGTGTCGGCGAAGTCGCCAAGCTCTCGCCGCAAGTCGACCGTGCCCGGATGGGCGGCCACCACCGCGTCGTCACCCTCGCGGATGTCGGTCTGCACCAGATGCACGGCCAGCCTGGGATCGCCGAGCAGGGCGGCGAACTTCCTGAGCGGGATCGAGCGGAACTGGTCGGCGGTGAAGCCGGGATTGCCCGACCAGCACAGCCCGATCCGCCGCCGTCCCGGCGACGCCGCCAGCCGGTCGCGCCAGGCGGCCCGGCGATCCGTCGGCACCGCCAAATACGGCACGGCAGCCGGAATCGAGTCGATGGTGGTGCCAAACGCCAGCGGCAGGCTCATCATCGGGCAAATGAAGTCGGCGGTCGGGGCCGCGGCGCCTTGTGCAGTAACGCCGGCGATACCGGGCATGGCCGACAGCAGGTCGACCAACGGCGCCTGGACCTCCAGCAGCACGGCGGCTCCCCGGTCAGCCAGCAGCTTGGCGTAGCGAACGAACTGCAGCGTGTCGCCCTGGCCCTGTTCGGCGGCCAGCAGCACCCGCTTGCCGGCGAGCGACGGGCCACCAGCCACTGCCGGCAGGCGCGTGCCGGCCGGGCGGAAGGCGGCAAGCTGCGGCAGGTCGAAGCGCGCCTCGAACCCCGCAAGGCCGGCGGGGTAGTCGCCCTCGGCCAGCCGCATCATCGCCAGCGTGGTGCGTGCCGCCGGCTCATCGGGCGAGACGGCCAGCACCGCGTCGAAGCCGGTGCGTGCCTCCTCGTAGCGGCCCTGCACATAGCGGATCGCGGCGATGGTGCCGATCGCGTCGACCGCGGCGGGATCGCCGGCCAGCAGCTGCTCGCAGGCCGCCACCGCCTCGTCGAGCCGCCCGGCGCGGGCCAGCGCGCGGGCCAGGCGGATGCCCTGGGGGGCAGCCTCCGGCTGGCGGCCGGCCATCGCCTGCTCCAGCTCGAGCTGTGCCTCGGTACCGCCGCCAGCGGCCAGCAGGCGGCTGAGCGCGTTGTAGGCGGGCGCCGGGTTGGCCAAGGTCTCGACCGCGCGGCGCAGGCTGGCCACCGCGGCCGCCGTGTCGCCCTGGGCGCGCAGGGTCTGGCCCAATGCGAAATGCGCCTCGCCCAGCGCCGGATCGGTGGTGGTGGCCCGGCGCAGGCTCTCCACCGCCTCGTCGGTGCGGCCACGCTCCAGCAACACCAGGCCGAGGTTGACCATGGCCTGGGCATAGTCGGGCCGCAGCAACAGCGCCACGCGCAGGCTGCCGATCGCCTCGTCCAGCTTGCCCAGCATGCGCAAGGTGACGCCCAGGTTCATATGGATCTCGGGCTCGGCCGGGCGCAGGCCGAGCGCCTGGCGCAGGCTCGCCTCGGCCTCGTGGAAACGCTGCTGGCGCAGCCGCGCGGTGCCCAGCCCGGCATGGGCCAGCGCGTCGTCGGGGTCGAGCTGCACCGCATGGAGGAAATGTTCGGCAGCACCAGCGGCATCGCCCGCCTTCAGCATGCCATAGCCCAGGTTGTGCAGCGCCAACGGGTCCTGCGGCCCGACCTCGGCCGCGCGGCGCAGCGCAGCCAGCGCCTCGGAGGGGCGCTTAAGCTGGCTCAGCATCGCGGCAAGGTTGCCCATGGCCAGCGCAAAATGCGGCGCCTTGGCCACCGCGCGGCCAAGCAGCGCCACCCCCTCCTCGGTCCGTCCCTCGACGAATTGCATCACGCCCATCAGGTGCAGCGCGTCGGCATTATCGGGCTGGCGCGCCAGCACCTCGTCCAGCACCGCATGCGCCTCCGCCAGCCGCCCGGCCTGTTGGTGCTCCATGCATGTGCGCAGGGCGGCCTCGGTCGCCTCGTCGGGCAGCGGCTGCTCGGCTTCGGCACCGTTGGTGGATGCATCATGCGTCGGCTCGGCCATAGGGGAACTCCAGAAAACAGGCATCCTACTATAGTCCCGCAGCGCGCCCGGCGCGCGGGTCGGCGCCGATCACACTGTGGTGCGTCCCTGCCGGCGGCTGACGCCCAACCGCGCTATACCCGATGATCGAGCCGCGGCAGCAACGCGATCAGCAACCCGATCAGCGGCAGGAAGGCCGACACTTGATACACGAATTCGATGCTGGTGGCGTCGGCCAAACGCCCCATGCCGGCCGCCCCCAGCCCGCCCAGGCCAAAGGCGAAGCCGAAGAAGATCCCCGCGACCAGCCCCACCCGACCGGGCATCAGCTCCTGGGCATAGACCACGATCGCCGAAAACGCCGACGACATCACCAGCCCGATCAGCACGGTCAGCACGATCGTCATCGGCAGGTTGGCGTAAGGCAGCAACAGGGTGAACGGCAGCACCCCCAGGATCGACACCCACATCACCGCCCGCGTGCCCAGCCGATCGGCGATCGGCCCGCCCAGCAGCGTGCCCAGCGCATTGGCGGCCAGATAGACGAACAGCAGCACCTGCGCGTTGGTCACCGAAACCTGGAAGCGCTCGATCAGATAGAACGTGTAATACGAACCCAGGCTGGCGCCATACACGCTCTTGGAGAACATCAGCGCCAGCAGGATGGCGATGGCGAACGCCACCCGCCCGCCCGGCAGCGACAGCCCGCCCGCCTTGGCCGCCGCCGCCCGCGCCCGGTGCGCCCGCGCATGGGCCGCATACCAGCGCGACACCCACGCCAGGACCAGCATCGCCAGCAGCGCCGCCGAGGCGAACAACGCGATCGCCCATTGCCCGCGCGGCAGCACGATCAGGGCGGCCAGCAGCGGCCCGATCGCGCCCCCGGTATTTCCCCCCACCTGGAACAGCGACTGCGCGAAGCCAAACCGCCCGCCCGACGCCATGCGCGCCACCCGCGACGATTCCGGGTGGAACACCGCCGAGCCCACCCCCACCAGCATCGCCGAGATCACCACCATTTCAAACGAATGCGCCACCGAGAGCGACAGCAGCCCGACCAGCGTGAACCCCATGCCGATCGGCAGCGACCACGGCATCGACCGCTTGTCGCTGACGAAGCCCACCACCGGCTGCAGCATCGAGGCGGTGAGCTGGAACGCCAGCGCGATCAGCCCGACCTGGGTGAAGTTCAGCCCGAACTCATCCTTTATCAGCGGATACAGCGACGGGATGAGCGACTGCATCATGTCGTTCAGCATGTGGCAGAAGCTCAGCGCCACCAGCACCGGCAGCGCCGTGGCGGATGCCGGCGCCGCAATCGGCACGCTTGGCTGAACAACAGTCTCGGCGACGGCTTTCTGCATCGGGGCGCATCC
>JBBQOT010000007.1:0-16556 GCA_038331165.1 Acetobacterales bacterium | reverse complement strand
CCTGACCGCGGTGGGTCCCTTCACCACCGACACATACCTGCCCGCAATGCCGTCGATCCGCGACCACTTCGCCGTTGATATGGCCTCGATACAACTGACGCTCAGCATGGCGCTGCTCGGTGGCGCCATCGGCCAATTGTTCTACGGCCCGCTTTCGGATCGATTCGGGCGGCGGCCATTGTTGCTCGGCGGGCTGTGCATCTACGTCGTGGCGTCGTTCGCCTGTCTGTTCGCCACCTCGATCGAAAGCCTGATCGCCGCCCGCTTCTTCCAGGTGTTCGGCTCGATCGCCGCCCCGGTGCTGGCCCGTGCCATGGTGCGCGACCTGCACGAGCGCGAGGCGGCCGCGCGCATGCTGGCACTGATGGGCATCGTCAATGGCGTGGGGCCCATCCTGGCACCGATCATCGGCGGCGTTCTGCTGGCGGAGTTCGGCTGGCGGGCGAGCTTTGTCTTCATCACCGCCTACGGCATCGTGCTCGTCGTGCTGGTGTCGAAGTATCTGGGCGAGTCCGTGCGCACCAAGGACGAGGCGGCGTTGCGGCCGTCCCGCCTGGCTGAGACATTCATCCAGTTGATGCGAAACCGGACATTCCTCGGCTACATGCTGATCAACTGCTTCCTGTTCGGTGGCCTGGGCGCCTATCTCGCCGGAGTCTCGTTTGTCGTCATTCGCGTGCTCGAAGTGCCGGCAGTTTATTTCGGCATCGTGTTCGGCACGATCATGGCGGGCAACATCGCCGGCTACATCGTCTCTGGGCGGATCGTGCGGCGGCTGGGCCTGGACGGCGCCCTGCGCTTCGGTGTCGCCGGCGTGGCACTGGCAGGCACGGTGTTGGCGGCTTTCGCCTGGGCCGGCCTGCACCACGTCGCAACCCTTGTCGTGCCGATGATGCTCTACATGTTCTGCTTCGCCCAAGCCGGCCCCCAGGCGGTCGCCGGCGCGCTGACACCATTCCCGCGCGCCGCCGGCACCGCCTCGTCGCTGCTGGGATTCTTCCAGTCGCTGACCAGCGCCGTGGTGGGCATGGGCGTGGCCCTGGCGTTCGACGGGACGCCAAAAGCGCTCGCCAGCTTCGTGTGCCTGATGGGGGTGGCAAGCCTGGTGGCCTATCTGGTCCTGATTCGGCGGATTCCCGATGCGGAACTGCGGCGGGTGCATGTGTGAATCTCAGCGTCGTGGGTGGAGTCCGTAATGGGAAGGAAAGGCCAGGGCTTTGCCCGGGACGCACCAACGGCAGAGCCCTTGGAACCTTTTACTTTCGTTGGGTTTTTCGTGATATCGCAATTATTGTTATATCGAAACATTTAGGGCGTGGCTCGACATAAGGCGTTGGTGGCCGAAAAAACCGTAGCGGCCCCGGGACCCGGACGGTCGGCGTGATTCGACGCTGGGCGATATGACGCTGGCCGGCGTCGTGCGGGCGTGGATGCCGATGGAGGATCGATGTCCACGTGCGGCCGAGTTGGGACATCTGGCGGGCCGCGGCTGGCGGTGCTGCCATCGGCGCCCGGACGCGGACCGGCCGCTTGGCAAGTTGGGCCGCCTGGTGCAGGCGGATGCCGGACGCGGGAACGCAAGGCGCATGAACGGCGGCGGGGGACGCAATTCGGGTGGGGGATTTTGGGGGGAGTTGGCCAGACCGCCACAGCTCCACCATCTGCTCCAGGCAGGCGAGAAGCCGCGCCAGGGCGGTTAGAATCAGGACGTGCAAAGACGCCACCAGCCCGGCCCGGGCGGCGTGATGGGCGGCCTCGTCGCGGATCTCCGCCTGAATGGCGGCAACGCGATGGGCCAGGAGCGGGGCGCTGTTTTCTAACACAAGGACATCATATATGACCGTAGAGGTCGATGCAAGGAAAAAAATCGCAGACGAAAACCAATCTGTAATGGGAATGATACCAAATACGGTTTGGAGTGACCCTTGGCCAAGCAAGGCCAGGGCGTCGCCGTCGCGGCGCGAAGCCGCGCCACGGCGACCCACCAGGTCCCGATCGCGCCTTCGCGCGACGGGCCAAGCCCCTGGACCTTAAATATATGGAAATAAATGGGTTTCCAAAGGCCGTCGGCCTTTGGTGGGTCCCTGCGGTGCGGCTTCGCGCCGCAACGGCAAAGCCCTGGCCTTGCCTAACGCAAGGGTCTTCCCAAGGCGATTGTGACTAGGGGTGGGAGAGGCGGGTGGGGAGTTCCGGGGCGGTGGCGTAGCTGCCGCCGTGGTGGGGGAATTCCCAGATGTCGCGGTCGGGAGACTCGACATCGAAACCTTGGGTGCGGAGCATTTCGCGGTGGGTTTCGGCGTCGTCCATCGGGGTGTAGCCGATCGTGTCCCAGCCTTCGCGGGAGGCTTTGAGGCGGGTGTTGTTGGAGTAGCCGTTGACGACCAGGGCGCCGGGGTTGGCGGCGAGCAGGCTGGCTTCGGCCAGGCGGGTCATGTCGGCCGGCGAAAGCCAGGTGGCGAGGGAGCGCTGGTCGATCGGCAGGTCGCGGTAGGTGCCGATGCGGAGCGAGACCGAGGTGATGGCGTATTTGTCGTGGAAGCTTTTCAAGATCAGTTCGCCATAGGCTTTGAGCGCGCCGTAATGGCCGTCGGGGCGGGCGGGCATTGAGGGGGCGACTGGGACTTCGATGGGATACATGCCGTGGGCGTGGTTGGAGCTGGCGTAGACGATGCGCTGCACGCCGGCGTGCCTGGCGGCCTCGAACACTTCGAACATGCCCAGGGCGTTGGTGCGCCAGAGGGTGTCGAGGTCGCTGCTGGCGGCGCCGGCGAGGTGGATGAGGCCGGTGGCGCCGTGCATGATGCCGGCCATGGCGGCGCGGTCGGCGATGTCGGCGACTTGCCAGTTCTCGTGGTCGGGGGCGTCGGCGGGTTTGTGGCGGTCGGACAATAGGAGGTTGGGGAAGCGCTGGGCCAGGCCGCGGCGCAGTGTGGTGCCGATGGCGCCGGCGGCGCCGGTGATGACGATACGGTCGGGGGGCATGGGGAGGGGCCAGTCGGAAGGAGGAAGGAAGTCTTCTTTTTCTGAAGAAAAAGAAGCAAAAAGACTTTATCCACTAGAGTAGAAGTGCCCGGGTTGCGGTTCTCCAATGGATAGAAGTTTTTTGGTTCTTTTTTTCAAAAAAGAACTGCTTTCTTCCCTTACCCTGCCCCGATCTTAGGGATGAGCACGATTTCGCTGTTAGGTTTGAGCTGGGCCGCATACGCATCTTGGAAGATCACGCCATCGATGGCGATGGCCATGTATTCCTCGACATGGGTGCCGAGGCCGGGAAAGCGGGCTTCCAGTTCGGGAATGAGCCGGCGGAAGGTGGTGGCCGCCACCTCGAACTCCGTCTCGCCGTGGGTAAAATCACGGCAGGAGGAGCCCGAGATGACGACTTTGGGCACTTTCAGGTTACTCGGCGGCTTTGGGCATCTTGGCGCCGTCGACGGCCGCACGGATGCGCGGCGGCGACATTGGGAGGTGTTCCATGCGGATGCCGATGGCGCCGCGGATAGCATTGCCGACGGCGGCCATGGGGGGCACGATCGGCACTTCGCCGACGCCGCGCACCCCGAACGGGTGGCGGGTGTTCGGCACCTCGACCAGCACCGCCTCGATCATCGGCAGGTCGGAAGCGACGGGGATGCGGTAGTCGAGGAAGCCTGCGTTATCCATCAGGCCCTTTTTGTTATAGACGTATTCCTCGTTCAGCGCCCAGCCGATGCCCTGGACGGCGCCGCCCTGGATTTGCCCTTCGACGTAGGCGGGGTGGATGGCGCGGCCGACATCCTGCACCGCGGTGTAGCGCAGGATGGTGGCGTGGCCGGTTTCCGGGTCGATTTCGATGTCGCAGATATGCGCACCGAAGCCGGGGCCGGCACCTTGGGCGTTGACGGAGATTTCCGAGCCGATGGGGCCGCCGGTTTTGGCCGCCTTCATCGCGATCGCGGCGAGCGGCAGCGGGTCGAACCCGCCGGCATTGGCGCCGGCTGGCACGGCCTGGCCGTCTTTCCATTCCACCGCTTCGGGGCTGATGTCCCAGATCATGGCGGCGCGCTTCTTGAGGTCTTCCACCACGGCCTGGGCCGCCTGGGTGACGGCCATGCCGGTGGCGTAGGTGACGCGGCTGCCGCCGGTGACGTGGGTGAAGCCGACGCTGGAGGTGTCGGGGATGACGGCGCGGCACTTCTCGTAGGGCACGCCGAGGACTTCGGCCGCCATCATGGCCATTGAGGCGCGCGAGCCGCCGATATCGGGCGAGCCGGAGACCACGTTCACCGTGCCGTCTTCGTTGATGAAGACCGCACCGGTGCTTTCGCCGCCGATGTTGAACCAGAAGCCGGTGGCCACGCCGCGGCCCTGGTTTTTGCCCAAGGGAGCGGTCCAGTGCGGGTGCGCCTTGGCGGCGGCGAGCACTTCCTCAAAGCCGATGACGCCGTGGGTGACGCCGTAGACGGTTTTGCTGCCCTGCTTGGCGGCGTTTTTCATCCGCAGGTCGATCGGGTCCATGTTCAGCTTGCGGGCGAGATCGTCGATGGCGCTTTCCGCGGCGAAGGAGGAGATCGGCGCGCCGGGGGCGCGGTAGGCGGCGACCTTCGGGCGGTTGCTGACCACGTCGTAGCCGAGCACATCGACGTTCGCGAGGTCGTACATCGCGAAGGCGCACATGAGGCCGGGATTGACCGGCGAGCCCGGGCAGGCGCCGGCCTGGTACTTCATCACGGCCTGTGCGGCGGTGATCTTGCCGTCGTTGGTGGCGCCGATCTTCACTTCGATGACCGCACCGGAGGTTGGGCCGGTGGCGCGGAACACTTCCTCGCGGGTCATGATCATCTTCACCGGGCGGCCGGCTTTTTTCGACAGGGCGAGGGCCAGCGGCTCAAGATACACCACCGTCTTGCCGCCGAAGCCGCCGCCGATTTCGGCCGGGACGACGCGGATGTTGGAGATGTCGATGCCCAGCAGCTTGGCGCAGTAGGCACGGATCATGAAGTGACCCTGGCTGCTGGCGATGACGGTGCATTGCTGGTCGGCACCCCAGGCGGCGACCACTGCATGCGGCTCGATATAGGCTTGGTGCACCGGTGCGGTGGTGTAGCGCTGTTCCACGATGACGTCGGCTGCCTTGAAGCCGGCTTCGACGTCGCCGATGGTGAAGCGCGCCTGCTTGGCGACATTGCTGGCGGTGGTGGGCTTGGGCGTGACGCCGGCGGTGAACAGGTCGTCGTGCAGGATCGGCGCGCCGGGGGCCATCGCCTCCTCCACGTCGATGACGTGGGGCAGCACTTCGTAGGTGACCACGATCAGGTCGACCGCGGCGGCGGCCACGGCGTCGGTCATGGCGGCGACGGCGGCGACGGCGTGGCCCTCATAGAGCACCTTGCCGCGGGCCATCACGTTGAGGCTGAGATCGCGGAAGTTCATCGGGCCTTCGCCGACGAAGGCTTCCTCCGACGGGATGTTCGGCAGGTCAGCGGCGGTGATGACCGCCTTGACGCCCGGCAGAGCGAGCGCCTTGCTGGTGTCGATCGACACGATGCGGGCATGGGCGTGCGGGCTGCGCACGACGCGGCCATAGATTTGACCGGACATGGTGGCGTCGGCGCCGAACACCGCGCGGCCGGTTACCTTCTCGACGCCGTCGGGCCGCACGGGCCGGGTTCCGACCACGCGCAGGTCGCTTTTGTTACCGATAAACGTCATGTTTTCAGCTCCCTCGCATTTCGGCAGCCGCGTCCTGGACGGCGCGGACGATTTTGTCATACCCGGTGCAGCGGCACAGGTTTCCGGCCAACCAATAGCGGATTTCCGTTTCGGTCGGGTCGGGATTCCTGTCGAGCAGCGCCTTGGTGGCGACGATGAAGCCCGGGGTGCAGAAGCCGCATTGCAGGGCCGCGTGCTCCAGGAACTTCTGCTGCACCGGGTGCAGCTTGTCGCCGGTGGCGATGCCCTCGATGGTGGTGATCGAGACGCCATCGGCCTCGACGGCCAGCATGAGGCAGGCGCACACGAGGCGCCCGTCGACAATGACGCTGCATGCGCCGCAGTCGCCGGAGCCGCAGCCTTCCTTGCTGCCGGTCAGGTTCAGCGTGTTGCGCAGCGTGTCGAGCAGGGATTCATCGGGCGCTGCCAGGAACTCTGACGGTTCGCCGTTGATGGTGGTGGAAACGTGGATCTTGCTCATTTGCGCTCTCCCGCGCGGGCCACGGCGATCGCGGCCGCCCGGCGGGCCAGAACGCCCGCCACCTTGGTGCGGAACTCGATGGTGCCGCGTTTGTCGTCAATCGGATTGCACACGGCCTGTGCCGCGGCGTCGAGCCGGGCCAGCGCCGCATCGTCGAGCTTGCTGCCGATGATGGTCGAGGCATCGACGCTGACCTGGGTCGGTGCCACCGCGCCGAGTGAGATTTTTGCCGCCGTGATGGTGCCCGATGCGTCGAGCGTGACGCTGACGCCGCAGCCGACCACGGCGATGTCCATCTCGGTGCGCGGAATGAAGCGCAGATAGGCGTCGGCGGTTTTGCCCACGATCGGCGGCAGATGGAAGGCGGTGATGAACTCGCCCTTGGCCAGCGACGTGCGGCCGGGGCCGGTGACGACGCTCTCGACCGCCGCGGTGCGGGTGCCGCCCGGGCCGGCGATGGTGACGGTGCCGCCGGCGGCGACAACGGCTGGCACGCTATCGGCGGCCGGCGAGGCGTTGCACAGGTTGCCGGCGAGCGAGGCGCGGCCCTGCACCTGGGTGGAGCCGATCAAATTCGCGGCCTCGACGACGCCGGGATAGGCCGCCACCAGGGCGGCATTCTCACCCAGCAGCGCGCCGGAGGTTGCCGCCCCGATGGTGAACCCGCCATCGGCGTTCTGGGTGATGCCGATGATCCCCGGGATCTTCTTGGTATCGATGATCAGTTCAGGCTTCAGCCGGCCGGTGCGCAGCTGCACCAGCAGGTCGGTGCCGCCAGACATCACACGGGTGGGCCCGCTGGCCGCGGCCAGGATTTTCACGGCGTCGCTGACCGTGGTTGGTGCGACATAATTCAGACTGGGCATGGTTGCTCCCTCGTTGCGCGCAGCCCCAAAGCCCCCACGAGGCACCCCGTGCCCCGTCGAAGCCCGCCAGACCGGCCGGCTGGTGCCATTCGACGCCCTAGTGTGCCGACAGCAAGGGGCGAGGGCAACCTCCCCCGCGCCAGAATTCCAACCGTCACGCTTTCTCCACCTGCCAAAACATCGGGTACGACGATTCGATGAAGTTGCGCAGCGTGGTCCGATACCCCGCCGGCCGGGTGAACTGCCCCCACATCACCGCCGGCGTCAGCGCGTATGTCAGCTGCTGGATCTCGGCGGCCAGCTTCTGTTGCGCCGCCAGCCCGTCGGCCTTGGTGAACTGCTCGAGCAGCAGCGGAATGCGCGTGTCGCACGACCAGCCCGGATAGTCCGCGCAGGTCGACGCCACATAGAAATGGGTCAGCGGGTTCAGCATATCGGTGCCGTTGGAATAGACCGGGAACATCGACCAGCCCTCCTTCTTGGCCCGTCGCGCCAGCACCGTGCCCCAGTCCATCTGCTGCGCCTGCACATTGAACCCGGCCTGCTTCATCGCCTGTTGCAGCACGCGCGAGGCGGTCTCGGCGATCGAGCCGGCAATGTCCATGATCACAACCGGTTCGCCCTTGTAGCCGCTGGCCGCCAGTTCCGCCTTTGCCGCGGCCACGTCGAAACGCGCCACCTCGGCCCCTGCATTGGTCGAGTACGGCGTGTCGCACATGAAAAAGGAATCGCACCGGTCCAAGCGGTATTTCGCCGGAATCCCGATCGCCTCCAGGATCGAGGCCTGGTCCACCAGCTTCCACATCACCTGGCGCACCTTCGGATTGTCGAAAGGCGGATAGGCGTGGTTCAGGCGGAAATTGCCTTGGTACATGTGAATGCCCATGGCGCCGAACAGCCGCAACCCACGCGCCTTCTCCAGCAGTTCCAGGTTGTCGAACGGCAGGAACTGCATGTAGTCGATCTCGCCGGCGATCAGCGCGGTCGACCCGGTATTGGCATCCGGCATCACCCGCAGGTCGAGTTGGTCGATCTTCACCGACTTACCACCGGCCAGGAAATCCGCCGGCTCGGCCCGCGCCACATAGTCCGGGTTGCGCTCCAGCATCATCGAGGCGCCGGTTTTCCACATATCCGGGAGGAACCGGAACGGGCCGGAGCCGATCGCCCCCTTGATCCGCCCGTCACCCGCCTCGGCCACCACGCGGGCCGGCATGATCACCGGCAGCGGCGCGTTGGGCTTGCCCAGCACCTGCAGCAGCATCGGGAATGGCTGTTTCAGCACCAGCCGAAAGCTGCGCGCATCGGTCGCGGCCAGGCTCGCGGTTGCCGTCTTCAGCATCCGCCCCAACGGGTCTTTCGGCATCCAGCGGTCGAGCGAGGCCACACAGTCCGCCGCGGTCACCGGCTCCCCGTCATGCCATTTCAGCCCCGACCGCAGGCGGAAATTCCACGTCAGCTTGTCCGCCGAGGCCTCGTAGCCCTCCAGCATCTGCGGCTTGATCTCGCCCGCCTCGTTCATGCCGAACAGCGTGTCGTAGACATGCGTGGCAAAGGTGCGGGTGATCGTGGCCGTGGTCAGGTAGGGATCGAGGATCACCACCTCCGATTCCCACACCGCCACCACCGGCTTGGCCGCCCGCGCCTCGCGCGGCCGGATGATGCCCGCCGCCGCCAGCGTCGCCCCGCCGGCCAGCACGCCACGCCGGCCAACCCGCTGCTGCGTCATATCGCAATCCTCATTGTCATGTTGGCCGATTCTGCGTCCGCGCACGCGCATTGGTCAACCATCCAGCCACCGCCGCCATCTTCCCTCCCGGTCCGCCGCAAGCCCGTTTGACCCCGCCGCCTTCCGCCTGCCCGAGCGCAGGTCGAACGCGCCCGCGAACTGATCGGCACGCCTTGGGGCTGCTCCGCCGGCGACATCGGCTTCGTCTCCTCGGTCGCCGACAGCCTCGACTGGCACGACGGCGACGCGGTGGTGGTCGACGCCAACGAATACCCCTCCGTCGTCATGCCCTTCGGCCTGTGCCGCAGCCCGAAGCTGACCCTGTGCGCCGCCCAGGGCATGGATCCGGGCCGACTTGAAGCCCTGGTCCGGAGCGCGCCTGCGCGCGACGAGCTGAGCCGCTGGACTGTGATACCGACCACCGAAAACAGTGACTCATGATCAGGCAAGCATGGGGCTTCGCCCCAAACCCCAGCAGGACTCGCGCGCTTCCGCGCGACGGCCAAGCCCCTGCACCTTCACCTTGAGAAAACCAACGGGTTTTGCAAAGGCCGTCGGCCCTTGGCGGGTCCCTGCGGTGCGGCTTCGCGCCGCAACGGCAGAGCCCTGGCCTTGCCTGACAGTGCGGCAAAATCTTCGGCGCTCGGTAGAATTCCCCGCACTGCCCGACCGATGGCGGGCGCACAGCCAAGGGCGCGCCAACACGCTGGGGCAGCTGTTTTGTGACGACTTCGTGACGGAATGGTGCCGGCGCGGCGAACGCGCTATACTGAACGACGTTTTCGTCCGAGCCGCCTCGCTGCGGCCAGCAAGGGCTCTCTCGCGTGACCATCACCGATACCGCCGCCCAAGCGGCGCACTATGCCGATACAGCGTGCCGCGACGACCCGCCGATCTCGTATATCGACCCTGCGATGTCGGCCACCCGCCGCGCCATCGTCCGGGTGGTGGAACGGGCCACCGGGCAACGCAAGCTGAAGCAGGTCTACACCGGCTTTCGCGCCGACGGTGGCACGCCCGAAACCTTCTGGTCCGAGATGCTGCGCCGCTCTGCCATCCAGCTCGACTTCGACCACGCGGCACTTGACCGCATCCCGCGCACCGGGCCGTTGATGGTCGTTGCCAACCACCCGTACGGCCTGGTCGACGGCTTCGCCCTGTGCTGGCTGATCCACCAGGTGCGCCCGGACTTCAAGCTGCTGATCAATTCCGTGCTGTCGCAGGCACCCGAGACGGCGGCGCATTTCCTGCCGCTCGACTTCTCCGGCACGCGCGAGGCGCAGCTTGCCAACATCCGCTCCCGCGCCGCCGCCCGCGCCCAGTTGGAGCAGGGCGGCTGCCTCGTGATCTTCCCGGCCGGGGCCATCTCCACCGCACCCGACCGCTGGGGCCGCCGCCCGGCGATGGACGGCCCGTGGCAGCCAGTCGCCGGCCAGTTGGTGCAGCGTGGCCGCTGCCCGGTCCTGCCGGTGCACTTCGACGGCCAGAACAGCCGCCTGTTCCAGATCGTCAGCCATTACAGCGCGACCCTGCGACTGGCGCTGATCGCCGGCGAGATCCGCCGCCGCTTCGGCACCCGGCTGGGCATGCGAATCGGCGACCTGATTGCCTTCGACGACCTGGCGCCCATCACCGACCGCGCCGCCTTGGCTGCCGAGCTATGCCGCCGCACCTACGCGCTGGCCGGCATTGACACCACGCTGCCGGGCATGATCGTGGAGTGGCCCGAGGCGATTCAGGACAAGCCACGCCGATAGATGCGCCGCAGGGGGGGCCACTGGCCTCCCCCACCCCCCTGCGCTATGACGCCAGCGTTGACCGGAGGCCGATCCCCTTGAACGCACCCAACGCCCGTTTCGGCGCCAATTCCCTGCGCAACGGCCCCGACGCCCGGGGCCGGTTCGGCGAATTCGGTGGCCGTTTCGTCGCCGAAACCCTGATGCCGCTGATCCTGGAGGTCGAGGCCGCCTACAATGCCGCCAAAGCCGACCCGGAGTTCCAGCCCGAGCTCGACCGCTACCTGAAAGACTATGTCGGCCGCCCCAGTCCGCTGTGGTTCGCCCAGCGCCTGACCGACAAACTCGGCGGCGCCAAGGTGTATTTCAAGCGCGACGAGCTGAACCATACCGGCGCGCACAAGATCAACTCGTGCATGGGCCAGATCCTGCTGGCCCGGCGCATGGGCAAGACGCGGATCATCGCGGAGACCGGCGCCGGCCAGCACGGCGTGGCCACTGCCACCGTGTGTGCGCTGTTCGGACTGCCCTGCACCGTCTATATGGGCGCCGTCGACGTCGCCCGCCAGGCGCCCAACGTGTTTCGCATGAAGCTGCTGGGGGCTGACGTCATCCCCGTCACCTCCGGCGCATCGACGCTGAAGGACGCGATGAACGAGGCGCTGCGGGACTGGGTGGCCAATGTGCGCGACACCTTCTACATCATCGGCACCGTCGCCGGCCCGCACCCCTACCCGATGATGGTGCGCGACTTCCAGAGCATCATCGGCGAGGAAACCAAGGCGCAGTTGCACGAGGCCGAGGGCCGCCTGCCGGATGCCTGCGTCGCCGCGATTGGCGGTGGGTCGAACGCGATGGGCCTGTTCCACCCATTCCTCGACGACCCCTCCGTGCGCCTGATCGGCGTGGAGGCCGCCGGCCACGGGCTGGACACCTTCGAGCACGCCGCCAGCCTGTCGCGCGGCCGGCCCGGCGTGCTGCACGGCAACCGCACCTACCTGTTGCAGGACGAGGACGGGCAGATCCAGGAGGCGCACTCGATCTCCGCCGGGCTCGACTACCCCGGCATCGGCCCGGAGCATTCCTGGCTGTACGAGATCAAGCGGGTTGAGTATGTCGCTGCCACCGACAGCGAGGCGCTGGACGCGTTCCAGTTGTGCACGCGGACGGAGGGCATCATCCCGGCGTTGGAGCCCGCCCATGCGCTGGCCCATGTTGCCAAGCTTGCGCCGACGATGGACCGCGACAAGATCATTGTGATGAATCTGTGTGGCCGCGGCGACAAGGATATTTTCACGGTTGCCGAAGCGCTGGGGGTGAAGCTGTGAGCCGCATTGCCACCCGCTTCGCGAAGCTCAAGGCCGAGGGGCGCGGCGCGTTGATCCCCTTCGTTGAGGCCTGGGACCCCGACCACGCCACCTCGCTGGCCCTGCTGAAAGGCATGCCGGCGGCCGGTGCCGACCTGATCGAAATTGGCTGCCCGTTCACCGACCCGATGGCCGATGGCCCGACCATTCAGCTTGCCGGCCGCCGCGCGCTGAATGCTGGCGCCAGCATGAAGAACACGTTGGCCATGGTGCGCGACTTCCGCCTGGACGACTCTGATACGCCCATCATCCTGATGGGATACCTGAACCCGATCCTGTCCTACGGCGTGGCGAAGTTCTGCACCGACGGCGCGGCCGCCGGCATCGACGGCCTGATCATCGTCGACCTGCCCAGCGAGGAGGCCGACCTGGTATTGCCCGACGCCACCGCCAATGGGCTGGACATCATCCGTCTCGTCGCCCCCACCACCGACGACGCGCGCCTGCCGCTGGTGCTGAACGGCTCGTCGGGCTTCGTCTATTACGTGTCGATCACCGGCATCACCGGCACGCGCACCGCCAGCGCCGACGAACTGGCTGACGCCATTCCGCGCATCCGCCGCGTCACCGACCTGCCGATCGCTGTCGGCTTCGGGGTGCGCACCCCGGCCCAGGCCGCCGGCGCGGTGAAACATGCCGACGGGGCTGTGGTCGCTTCCGCGCTCATCGACATGATGAAGGCCGACCTCGACGCCAATGGCGGCAAGCCGAAGCCGGACACCGTCGCCCGAATCCTCGCCCAGGTCGCAGCGCTGGCGGAAGGCGTGCGCAGCGCCCGCGTTCCGGTGTAGACTGGGCCGCATGAGCGACCAGCCGGACAGCCTGATCCTCGTCTATCTCCGCCGCATCGACGAGCGGCTGGAGCGGATGGAGGGCGATATGCAGGCCCTCAAGGACCGGGTCACGGCGCTGGAGGAGGGGCAGTCGCGGCTGCTCTCGTTGTATGCCGGCCTGCAGCACCGCTTGGATCGCTTCGACGAACGCTTGGCGCGTATGGAGCGCCGTCTGGACCTGACCGAGGCCCGCCCATGAACTGGCTCACCGAATACGTCCGCCCGAAAATCCGCACCCTGCTGGGCCGCAAGGAGGTGCCGGAGAACCTGTGGGTTCAATGCCCCGCCTGCCAGCAGATGACCTTCCATGCCGAGTTCGATAAGAACCAGCGCGTCTGCGCGCATTGCGGCCACCACGCCCGCGCCCCGGTTGGCCTGCGCCTGGCCTGGACCTTCGACGACGGCCAGCATACCCGCATCGAACTGCCGCGCGTGCCCGCCGACCCGCTGCGCTTTCGCGACACCAAACGCTATTCCGACCGCCTCAGGGACGCGCGCGAAAAAACGACGCTGGATGACGCCATCGTTGTCGCCCACGGCGTGATCGGCGGGCACAAGGCGGTGGTCGCCGCCATGGCCTTCGAATTCATTGGTGGTTCCATGGGTGCCGCGGTCGGCGAGGGCATCGTTGCCGCCGCCAAGCTCGCCGTGCTGCAGGATGCCCCGTTGATCATCTTCACCGCTTCCGGCGGCGCGCGCATGCAGGAAGGGGCGGTCAGCCTGATGCAAATGCCGCGCACCGTGATCGCCACCCGCCTGGTCAAGGAAGCCGGCCTGCCGTTCATCACCGTGCTGACCGACCCCACTACCGGCGGCGTAACCGCCAGTTTCACCATGCTGGGCGACATCCAGATCGCCGAACCCGGTGCCGAAATCGGTTTCGCCGGCGCCCGCGTGATCGAACAGACCGTGCGCGAAAAGCTCCCCGAGGGCTTCCAGCGCAGCGAATACCTGCTTGCCCACGGCATTCTCGACATGGTGGTGAAACGCCCCGATATGAACGCCACGCTCGGCCGTCTGATCTCCTTGTTGCGGGTCAAGGAACTCGCGCCGGCGGCATGACCGCGCCGCAGCCAGGCCGCATCGAGGCGGTAATCGAGCGCCTGCATTTGCTCTATCCGCGCCTGATCGACCTCAGCCTGGAGCGCCTGCACCGCCTGCTCGCCCAGCTCGACCACCCCGAACGGCGCCTGGCGCCGGTGCTGCACGTTGCCGGCACCAACGGCAAAGGCAGCACCTGCGCCTTCCTGCGCGGCATCGGCGAGGCCGCGGGTATGCGGGTGCATGTCGCCACCTCGCCGCATCTGGTGCGCTTCAACGAACGCATTCGCCTCGCCGGCACCCTGGTGAGCGACGCGCAGCTGCTCGCCACGCTGGACGAGATTGAGCACATCAACGCCGGCGCCGAGATCACGGTGTTCGAGGTGCTGATGGCCGCTACCTTCCTGCTGTTCGCCCGCGTGCCGGCCGATCTTGTCATCCTCGAAGTTGGTCTCGGCGGGCGGTTCGATGCCACCAACGTCATCGACCACCCCGCCGCCTGCGCCATCACGTCGATCTCACTCGACCATCGGGAAATGCTGGGCGACACGCTGGGGAAAATCGCCTTCGAGAAGGCCGGCATCATCAAGCCCGGCGTGCCCGTCGCCACCGGCCAGCAGGCGCCCGAAGCCTTCGCCGTCATTGCCGCGCGTGCCGCCGAGCTGGGCGCCCCCCTGCTGGCCCGCGACCGCGATTGGCACGTCGCCCCGCATGCCGTCGGTTTTTCCTATCGCGACGCTGACGGCACCCTCGACCTGCCGCACCCGGCGCTGCCCGGCGCCCACCAATACGACAATGCGGGCATTGCGGTGGCGACCATCCGTGCCAGTGGCCTGCCGATCCCGGAGGCTGCGATCGCGCACGGTATCGGCCACGCGGAATGGCCGGCACGGATGCAGCGCCTGACCGGCATTTTGGCGAAAACCCTCGCGCCCGGCTGGGAACTCTGGCTCGACGGCGGGCACAATCCCGGCGGCGGCCAGGCCATCGCCACCCACCTCGTGCAGTCCTGGTCCGACCGGCCCACCCACCTGATCGTCGGCATGAAGAAGGCCAAGGACACCGCCGAGTTCCTCGCCCCCCTGCTGCCGCTCGCCGCCACGATCTGGGCGGTGAGCGAACCCGGGCAATACTCCGCCCTTCCGGTTGAGGCGATCATCGCCGCGTCGAACGGCCAGGCCCGCACCGGCCCCACGGTGGCGCACGCCATCCGCAGCCTGCCGCCGGGGCCACCTTCCCGCGTGCTGATCTGCGGCAGCCTCTACCTTGCCGGCGAGGTGCTGAAAGCCGACGGCTGGCCATACGACATGAAGGAAACACCATGAAGAAGATCCTCGTCCTGCATGGCGCCGGCATGGACATGCGCGGCAAGACCATGCTCGAAACCTTCGGCCCGATGAAACTCCCCGAATACGACGCCAAGATCGGTGAATACGCGGCCGAACTCGGCGTCGCCGTAGAGATCTTCCATTCCAACACCGAGGGCCTGGTGATCGACCGCCTCTATGCGGCCCACGACGCCAACTTCGACGGTGCCATCATCAACCCCGCCGGCTTCACCCGCGGCTACCCGGCGCTCAATGCCGCCATCAGCCAGGTGAAGTTTCCGGTGGTCGAAGTGCATATCTCAAACCCCGCACGCCGCGGCATGGTTTCCGAGGTCGGCGCCGTCTGCGTGATGACCATGGCCGGCTTCGGAATCCAGGGATACGCGCTGGCATTGCGGGGGTTGCGGGATCGCAGCTGAAGAAAAAGCGATTCCAGGGGGCCGAGCCCCCTGGACCCTCATGACTTAAGAATTGGGGTTTTGGGGCAGCGCCCGTGGGCTTGGCTTCACGCCACCGCTACCACCTCGACCTCGATCTTTAGGGCCGGGCTCACCAGCCCGCCGACGATCAGCGTGCTGGCCGGCTTACGGTCGCCCATCGCCTCGGCGCGCGACGTGCGGACAGCCGCCAGGTGATCGAGGCTGGTGACGATGGTGACGATCTTGACGATGTTATCCAACGTCATCCCCACGGCGCGCAGCTGGGCGGTGATGTTCTTCCAGACGTTGCGGCCCTGCTCGGTGGCATCATCGGGGACGGAGCCGTCCATCGCGGCGCCGACCTGGCCGCTGATGTAGACGGTGCGGGTGGCCCCGGTCACCTCCACCGCGTGGGTATACTGGCCAACCGGCGCCGGCGCGTCGGCGGCATTGCTGAGACGGACTTGCATGGCATGGCTCCTTGTGTGTGAGCGGCGTAGGCGGGTCGCCTAAGCCGTGGTCTTACCAAATGAACTGACGATTGACCCATGACGGAAGGCAATACCCGGCGATCCGTCAGAGGCCATTGGCGTTGGCCACCAATCTTTGGTGAGTTGAGGTCCAGGGGCTCGGCCCCTGGTGGGTCCAGGGCAAAGCCCTGGCCTTGCGTAACGAGGGCTTCTCCTTGTTGGCGTCAGGCATCAAACCCTACGGAAGACTAACCCGCCAGGCCTCGTGAAAGCCGCGCACCCGTGGCAGTGCCAGCATATCCCACGGACTCGGCATTTCGCCCACCTTGGCATGGATCAGTGCCGGCACCCGGGCGTCCAGCGCCGTGCGCAGGGCCGCTTCCAGCGCCGCCGGCGTGTCCGCGCGGTAGGCCGCCATGCCGAAGCTGCGGGCGAAATCCACGAAATCCGGGTTGGTCAGGTCGGCGGCGATGATCCGGTTGCCGAACCGCTCGGCCTGGATGCGCCGCACGTTGCCGAACCCGCCGTCATCGAACACGACGGCCACCACCGGCAGGCGATGGTGCATGGCGGTCGCCAACTCCTGCGCCTGATACAT
>JBBQOT010000006.1:0-17052 GCA_038331165.1 Acetobacterales bacterium | reverse complement strand
CGGGTTGGAATAGCGTGCGCGGTTCGACCCGCCCATTCCCTTGGCCACATCCACTGTCGCGAACTGCACCCGCAGCCCGAACGAGGCCTCGCCGGTGGTGGCGGAATTGCCGATCAGGATGAAGCTATAGGCATAGCCGGGCGCGCTGGCGGCGGCGATGAACGGCGCCCAGGGCTGCACCACCACCTTGGTGTCAATGCCGATGCGCACCAGCATGGGGGCAATGGCCAGGGCCACCTGGTTATCGTTCACATAGCGCCCGACCGGCCCGTGCAAAGTGAGGGCGAAGCCGTTGGGATAGCCCGCCTCGGCCAGTAGCCGCCGCGCGCCCTCGGGGTCATAGCGCTCGGGCTTCAGCTTCGGGCTTGATCCGAAGAAGCCGTCGGCCAACAGGCTTGCCGCCGGCGTGGCCGCCCCCTCCATCACCCGGTCGGCCAGGGCCTGGCGGTTGATCGCCTTGGAAATCGCCAGGCGCACCCGCTGGTCACGGAACGGGTTGGCGGCCAGCGGTGCCCCTGCCTTGTCGGTCACGAACGGCGCCTGGTCGCGGAACTGATCCATATGCAGGAACAGCACCGAGTTGGATTTTCCGCGCAGCACGGTCACGTTGGAGTCCGCGGCCAACCGGGCGACATCACCCGGCGGCACGTCATCGATCGCCTGCACGTCGCCGGCCAGCAGGGCGGCCACCCGCGAGGGATGCGAGGTGATGATGCGCAGGCTCGCCTTCGCCCAATGCGGCTTGGTGCCCCAATAGGCATCGTTGCGCGCCAGGTTGATGCGGTCACCTGGCAAATACGCCACGAAGCGGAATGGCCCGGTGCCGATAGTGGCTGCCCCGCTGTTGAACTCCGCCGTCGGCGCCCGTTCGTGCTTGCGCGCGGTGATGTTCACCGACGACAGGTCAACCGGCAGCAGCGGATACGGCGTGGCGGTACGGAAGCGCACGGTATGCGCATCGACCAGCACCGTGTCGGTGATCGCGCGCGTATAGGTGAAGAAGGAGTTGGGCGAATTCGGCACCCAGGGCACCCGGCGCAGCGTGGCGGCCACGTCTTCCGCTTCGAACGCCGTGCCGTCGTGAAACACTACGCCGGGACGCAGGGTGAATTCCCAGGTGGTGTCGTCGATCGCCTTCCACGCCGTGGCCAACCCGGGCACCGCGCGCTGTTGCGCGTCCTGGTCCACCAGGCGATCGAAGACATGGACGGAAATCTTGATGTTGGATGCCAGGTTGTGGAAATGCGGGTCGATCGAGGTCACCGCCGTGCCCAGCCCCAGCGCGATCTCCTGTGCCGCGACCGGCGCCGAGACCATCAACGCCGCCGTCAGGAATGCCATGCCGCGCGCCATCGTGGTGCCTCCTTGGTGCGATGCCACGTTAGGCTGCCGGCAACGCAATGGGCAACGTCGCGTTGCATCGTGGCGCCGCCGCCCGATATATCGGCCAGACGCCCGCGACCGGAGTGCCTGCCCCCATGCCCGAGATCAACACCGATCTGCGCCCCAAGGTCGAGCTTAAGACCGAGCAACCGAAGCTGCACAAGGTGATCCTGCTGAACGACGACTACACGCCGCGCGACTTCGTGGTGACGGTGCTGAAATCGGTGTTCGGCATGAACGAGGGCGCCGCCGCCCGGGTGATGCAGACCGCCCACCAGCGCGGCGCCTGCGTGGTGGCGGTGTTCACCCGCGACGTGGCCGAGACCAAGGCGACGCGGGCAACCGAGGCCGGCCGCAAGGCGGGCCATCCGCTCACCTTCACGACCGAGCCGGAGGAATAATACCAACCAACGTTTGGGATGACCCATGGCCAAGTAAGGCCCGGGCGTCGCCCTGGACCCACCAGGGCAAAGCCCTGGTCCTGCCTGACGTTACGTGAGGGTTCTCACAGGTTGGTATAATCACCCCGCGGTGACGTGCACCCCCGGCACCCGCCCGCCATTCCACGTGCCGCCCAACGCCCGCTCCACCTGCGCGCCAAGCTGCAACAGCAACCCGTCATTGCCGATCCGCCCCAGCGCCTGAATGCCCAGCGGCAGCCCGTTGTCGTGGGCGGCCATCGGCAGCGACAGGCCGGGGATGCCGCACAGATTGCCCAGCGGGGTATAGGCGTACAGGCCCCACAGCTTCTCAAACCAGTCCAGCGGGGCATCGGTGTCGTTCAGGGTCAGGTAGTCCATGGTGCCGCGCAGATGCGTCGTTTGCGTCGCGATGGGCGTCAGGATCACGTCCCAGTCCTCGAAGAATGCCCCGAATGCCCGGCTGGTGGTGTTGAACCCCGCCTGCATGTCGGCCCGCGCGGTATAGGAGATGTCGCGGCCGAATTCCCAGATGCGCCAGTTCATCGGCTCGATCAGCGCGCGCGGCGGGGCAGCATGGCCGCGCAGTGCCGAAAGCCGGGCGACGTTCTGGGCGATATTGGTGATGTAGCAGGTGGTTTGGGCCGCATAGCCGGCGCGGAAATCCACTGCCGGCGTATGCCATTCCACGATATGCCCCAGGCCCTCCAGCAGCTTTCCGGCCTTCTCCAGTTCGGCCGCGATATGCGGCGTGGCCTTGTAGTCCCCCCACTCGTGCGACAGCGCGATGCGCAGCCGGTCCGGGTCCCGCTTGACCAGGTCCACAAAGGGCTCAGGTGCGATCCAGAACGGCATGAACTCGCCCGGCGCGCCGCCGCGGCAGGCATCGACGAAGGCGGCGGTGTCACGAATCGTCCGGCTGTGGCAGCCCTGCGTCGACACCAGAGCCATCAGGTCGGAACCACCGGGGGCGGCCGAGAACACCCCGCGCGAGGGCTTCAATCCGACATTGCCGTTGATCCCCGCGGGAATGCGGATCGACCCGCCGCCATCGCTGGCATGGCTGATCGGCAACACCCCGGCCGCCACCGCCGCCGCCGTTCCAGCCGAGGAGCCGCCGGTGGTGTACGCCTGGTCCCAGGGGTTCTTCGAGACATAGACACGCTCGTTCTCCACCGAGCCGCAGGTGCCGAACTCCGGCGTGGTCGTCCGTCCGATGATGTTCAGGCCGGCGGCACGGATCTTGGCGGTCAGGAAACTGTCCTCGCGCGCGACGTTGCCCATCATCAGCAGCGCGCCCATTTCCTGTTTTCGCCCCTTCAGGGTGGGCCCCAGGTCCTTCATCAGATAGGGCACGCCGGCAAACGCGCCGGCCGCGTTCATGCCGTCGCGCAAGGGATCGGCCACCACGTCGTCGAACACCTCGACAACGGCGCCGATGGCGGGGTTCACCTTGGCGATCGCGGCTGCGGCCTGTGCCGCCAGTTCGGCCGGCGTCACCTGTTTGGCGCGCACCAGCCCGGCCAACGCCGTGGCGTCGTGCCGTGCCCACTCGTCCCATCCCATCACCGTCGTCATGCCTCGCCCTCCCGCTCCCACTCTGATCACAGCGCGAAACGCGGTTCAACGCCAGGAGGCGAGGTAGAACCGCGGCAGCTCATCCGAAAACGCGCGGAATGCCAGCCCACGGCTGATTCCATAGCTGGTCACATAGGTGTTCAGCGGCACCATGTAGGCCTGTTCGGTGATCAACCGTATCGCCTGGCTGTAGAAGCGCCGCCGGTCGTGCGGGCTGGTGCTGGCGCCGCCCTGCGTGATCAGCGCGGCCAAAGCGGGGTCGCGGGCAAAATCGTTGCCGCCACCGGTAAACAGGAACGGCAGGAAGGCCGACACGTCGTTGATCGAATAGCTGCCCCAGGCAAGCTGCCCCACCGGCACGTCGCCGTCGAGGGTCTGGCGCACCACGGCGGCCACCGGCCGTTGGGTGATGCGCGCCTGGATGCCGACCGCCTTCAGATAGCCCTGGATCGCCGCCGCCCATTGCGGCAGGGCATAGGTCACCAGTTCGGTGTCGAACCCGTCCGGATACCCCGCCTCGGCCAACAGGGCGCGGGCACGCGCGGGGTTGTAGTCGTAGCGCACCGCCGCGGCCGCGTCGCAGCCGAATTGGGTGGGAAAACACGGCGCGTCCGGCACGCGCGAGCTGCCCTGCACCACCTGGCGGACAAAGGCCTGGCGGTCGATGGCGTGGAAAATCGCCTGGCGCACCTTTTGCCGCGTCAGCGGGTTATCCACCCCGGTGCGCCCGGCGGCATCCAGCATCAGATAGCCGACGCGCATGCTCTCGGCCCGCAGCACCTGCAAGGCGGGCGTGCGCGCGATGGTCTCGGTCTGCTCGCCCAGGAAGTTCCAGATCCAGTCGGCCTGCCCGGCCAGCAGCGCGTCGAGCTCATCCTTCGCGCCGGCCACCTGGTCGATCCGCAGCCGCGCGATCGCCGGCTTTCCCTTCGGGCTGTCGGCATAGTAGTCGGCGAACCGCTCCAGCAGGATGCGCTGCATCGCGCCCTGCACCTCCGCCAGCCGATACGGCCCGGTACCGACCGGGGTCATCGCGAAAGCCTCGGCGCCCAGTCGCTCGCGCGCCGCCTGCGGCCGGATCGGCAGCACCATGGCGATGTATTCGATGGCCGCCGGGAAGACTCGTTTCAGCTTCAGCCGTACCCGGTGGCTGTCGATCTTCTCGGCCCCTTCCAGCCAGGCATAGTTGCTGGGCACCGACACGGCGGCGTCGGACAGGATGGTGGTCACGGTGTAGACCACGTCGTCGGCGCTGAACGGGGTGCCGTCGTGAAAGCTCACGCCGCGGCGCAGCTCGAATTCCAGCGTGGTGTCGTCGGTATAGCGCCACGAGGTCGCAAGCAACGGCTTGATCGCGAACGTCTCGGGGTCGCGATGCACCAGCCCGTCCCACAGGTGATGCGCCAGGATCAGCCCGGTGCGTTGCTGGTTGTAATAGGGATCAAGCGTGATGACCGCGTCCCGCCAGGCGATGCGCAGCGTATCGGCGGATTTCTGCGCGCGGGCGGAGCCGATGGCAAACGGCGATGCGGCCAGAAATGCCGCCAGACCCACCGCGACCACGCCGCGCATCAGCGCCATCCTCCCCTCGGGGAGGCAAGGTTACGGGGCGCGCCGCGGCCGGGCAAGTCGGCCTGCCCGCGGCACGCCTCAAACCCGGATCAAATCTTGGCGGCGGGCGTCGTCTCGACGGTCTCGGTCTCGGCGCGGCGCTGGCGGCGCGGCTTGGCCGACGCGGTCGCCTTGGCCTTGGCCGCGCGGCGCCGCGCCGTGGCGCGAGTGGTGGCCGCTTCGGCCGTGGCCGCCGCGGCGAGCGGCAGGGCAAGCCCCAGGGCGGCAAAGAAACTGCGACGGGAGAACATGGACGGAACTCCGTGCCTAACCGCGCCGTATCCCGATCCGATGATCAGATAGTGCACGAACTCAAGGCCGTATGTTACTAGAAAATCATATAACCCAAACGTGCGGCGCTTGCAATGGGACTCAAGCAAGAGCGACGCCGCCGCTACAGCAACCCCAGACGCTCCAGCTCGCGCCGCAACGCCGGCGGCAGGGTGTCGCTGCCTTCGGCCGTCTGCCCCGCCACCAGGTCAAGCGGCGCCGCCGCGGGGTCGAGGTAGCGCCAGCCCTGGAACGGCCGCGTCGGCCGGGCCGCAACCGGCACCAGCTCGGGGTCGAAGATAAGGGCGGCGCATCGCGTGCCGTCGTCGTAGGCGGCCTCCTCGATGTCGATCACGCGCTGGCGCACCACCAGGGCTCCGCCGATCACCCAGTACAACGAGCCGCCGTCAGTCACCTCGGCCGCCCGGCGGGGAAAGCTGCGGGTCAGGTGGCGCAACGCCTCGCCGGCAACGACCCGCGCCTGCTGGCGTTGCCGCAGATGGGCAATGTCGGTGATTCCGACACAGAGTTTCGTCAGATGCAGCATCGCGAACGCATGCTCACGAACACGCGGAGGCGCCGATCAACCCACGATAGATGCGCCTCAGCATCGGCTTCACCCCGATCTTCCCGCCGCCAAGCGCCCGCGCACACGGATAAATGGTTTCGACTGCAGCCATAAGTCCGGTTACAGCAACAGTGCAACATACCTGTCGACCATGCTGCGCCGCCGCATCATCTGGCACAGCGCGCGCGACTCGGCTAGCGTTCTCCCGCCTGGGATTTCGAGGAGTCGCTGATGCCTGCCATCCACGGTCACGCCGCCGGCAAGCCCGCCCTGCGGGCCAGTGCCCGCATATTGGCCCGCCGGGCGAGTGCTGCACGATGAACGCCCCTGTCCTTCCCTCCAGCGCCGCCACCCGCCCCGTCACGGCGCTGCTGGACCGGGTGCGCGTGCCCGCCGACCTGCGTAACTTCTCCCCCGAACAACTGCGCCAGCTTGCCGACGAGCTGCGTGCCGAGACCATCGACGCCGTTTCCTCCACCGGCGGACATCTCGGCGCCTCGCTCGGCGTGGTCGAGCTGACGGTGGCGATCCACGCCATCTTCGACACGCCGTCCGACCGGCTGATCTGGGATGTCGGCCACCAGTGCTACCCGCACAAGATTCTCACCGGCCGGCGCGACCGCATCCGCACCCTGCGCCAGGGTGGCGGCCTGTCCGGCTTCACCCGGCGCGCCGAGAGCGAATACGACCCGTTCGGCGCCGCCCATTCCTCGACGTCGATTTCCGCCGGCCTGGGCATGGCGGTGGCGCGCGACCTGAAATCCGCCTTTCCTGGCCACAAGCGCGACGACCGCCACGTGGTCGCCGTGATCGGCGACGGTGCAATGAGCGCCGGCATGGCCTATGAGGCGATGAACAATGCCGGCCATCTGCGCTCGCGCCTGGTGGTGATCCTGAACGACAACGACATGTCGATCGCGCCCCCGGTGGGGGCGATGAGCGCCTATCTCTCGCGCCTGTTGTCGTCACAGCGTTTTCTGACCTTGCGCGAGTTGGCCGCCCGCATGGCCAAGCGCTTCCCCAAGGGCATCGAGCGCACCGCGCGGCGGGCCGAGGAGTATGCCCGCGGCATGCTCACCGGCGGCACGCTGTTCGAGGAGCTTGGCTTTTACTATGTCGGCCCGATCGACGGCCACAACCTCGACCACCTGCTGCCGGTGCTGCGCAATGTGCGTGAGGCCGACGACGCTGGCCCGATCCTGCTTCATGTCATCACGCAGAAGGGCCGCGGCTATGCGCCGGCCGAGGCCAGTGCCGACAAGCTGCACGCCGTCAGCAAGTTCAATGTGCTGACCGGCGAACAGGCCAAGCCGCCGCCGGGGCCGCCGACCTACACCCGCATCTTCGCCGACGCGCTGGTGGCCGAGGCCGACGCCGACCCCGCCATCGTCGCCATCACCGCCGCCATGCCCTCCGGCACCGGGCTCGACCGCTTCGCCAAGGCCCACCCCACGCGCACCTTCGACGTGGGGATCGCCGAACAGCATGCGGTCACCTTCGCGGCCGGCATGGCCACCGAGGGGCTGAAGCCGTTCGTTGCTATCTATTCGACGTTCCTGCAGCGCGCCTATGACCAGGTGGTGCACGACGTCGCCATCCAGTCCCTGCCGGTCCGCTTTGCCATTGACCGTGCCGGGCTGGTCGGCAATGACGGCGCCACCCATGCCGGCAGCTTCGATCTCGCCTATCTCGGCTGCCTGCCCGGCATGGTGCTGATGGCGCCCAGCGACGAGGCCGAACTGGCCCATGCGGTGGCCACCCTGGCCACGATCGGCGACCGGCCCAGCGCCGTGCGCTTCCCGCGTGGCGATTCCACCGGACTGATCGATGTGCCGCAACGGGGCACGCCCCTGCCGCTCGGCCAAGGGCGCATCCTGCGCCAGGGCACCCGCGTGGCCCTGCTGTCACTTGGCCCGCGCCTGGCCGACGCGCTGAAGGCCGCCGAGGCGTTGGAAGCCCAGGGCATCTCCACCACCGTCGCCGATGCCCGCTTCGCCAAGCCGCTGGATACCGCCCTTTTGGAGCAAATGGCCCGCCACCACGAGCTTCTGGTCACCATCGAGGAAGGCAGTACCGGCGGGTTCGCCGCCATGGTGATGCACCACCTCGCCTGGAAAGGCATACTGGACGGGAAACTGAAGATCCGCCCGATGACGCTGCCCGATTTTTTCATCGACCACGACAGCCCGGCCAAGCAGATGATCGAGGC
This sequence comes from Acetobacterales bacterium, assembly GCA_038331165.1. Taxonomy (GTDB): domain Bacteria; phylum Pseudomonadota; class Alphaproteobacteria; order Acetobacterales; family Acetobacteraceae; genus CAMDGX01. The sequence goes on along the minus strand of JBBQOT010000006.1, from coordinate 9,014 downwards.
GAAGCTGACCGCCCGCGACATCGTCGCCACCGTCACCGCGGCGCTCGGCTGACCCCGGGCCGGCGCGCCGGCTGCCGATGAAGCAGCGTGCCGACGTGGCGCTCGTCGAACGCGGCCTGGCGGAATCGCGGGCCCGTGCCCAGGCGCTGATCCTCGCGGGAAAGGTGTTCTCTGGCACGCTGCGCATCGCCAAGGCCGGCCAATCTGTCGGGCCAGATACGCCGCTGGAGGTGCGCGGCCAGGACCATCCCTGGGTCTCCCGCGGCGGCCTCAAGCTGGCGCATGGTCTTGCCCAGTTCGGCCTGTCGCCGGCGGGGCTGGTGTGCCTCGACGTCGGCGCCTCCACTGGCGGCTTCACCGACGTGCTGCTGAGCCATGGTGCGACGCGCGTGCATGCCGTCGATGTCGGCCATGGCCAGATCGCCTGGAAGCTGCGCAGCGATCCGCGCGTGGTGGTGCATGAACGCACCAACGCCCGCCACCTCACCGCCGATGCAATCGGCGAGCCTGTTCAGGCGCTGGTCTGCGACGCCAGCTTCATCGGCTTGCGCACCGTGCTTCCGGCGGCCATGGCGCTGTGTGCCTCCGGCGCATGGGCGGTCGCACTGATCAAGCCGCAATTCGAGGCCGGTCCCAACGAGGTCGGCAGCAAGGGCGTGGTGCGTGACCCCGCCGTGCACCAGCGGGTCTGTGCGGAGATCGGAACCTGGTGGGCCGGCCTGCCCGGATGGACCGTCTTGGGGATCGTCGAGAGCCCGATTACCGGGCCCGAAGGCAACAAGGAGTTCCTGATCGCTACCCGGCTTGCCCCTGTGCCATGACACCAGGCGGGTCGCGGCGCATTTCGGCGAGCAAGGCCCACACGCGCGCCGGTTCCAGCCGCACATCGGGATCGTTCAGCAGCCGATCGAGCTCGGCAAGCTTGCGGCTATCGTCGGCGTCGGTCACTTGGTGCGGCTCCTGGTGGACCAGCTTCTTCCACGCAGGCAACAAGGCCCCACGATCATGGCAGGTCGATGGCGAACCCGATGACATCGGCGTGAGCGGGCCTACGGCGGCGCGCCGTCCAGGAATGCTGACACTGTTGTGTGGCGACGCATCTCGGCGATCTCGGCGTCGGTCGGCAGTTGCGGCTTGTCGCGCGTCTGGTTGACCATGCACAGGAAGCCCATCGGCGCTGCGGACGTGGCGCGGAACTGGTGCCACAGCCACGGCAGGATGGTCACCAGATCGTTCTGCTTCAGAGCCCGCACGGTGTTGCCCAGCAGGCAATGCCCCTCGCCGCGCAGGATCAGCACGGCGTGCATGTGTTCGTGGCGCTCCAGGCTGGAGTGCCCGCCGGCCGCCATTTCGAAATAGCGCAGCTCGCAGCCCAGTTCGGGCTCGGTGAACAGGGTTTGCCGGGTGATCGCGCGGAAGGGTGCGGCACCCTCTTCCTTGTAGGGGTGCACCGTCACACCATCCCACTGCCAGTCGTGGAAGCCGCGGACCAGGCGCTTGGTTTCGCTGTCCATGATGACCTACCGGTAGCTGTGGGTGGCGACGGTTCGGGTGAAGGCGGCGGTTTCCTCGGCCAGACGTTCGCGCGCCTCCAGCAGGCTACCGCCGATCAGCAGCATCGTGCGGGGACCGTAGAAGTCAAGAATCTCACCCACGCGGGCCAGCGTCATGCCGCCCGCCGGCACCGGCACCGAGGGGGAAATGCCGTGCCAGCCGGCGCGGGCGCCCTCGGCGAGGTCCGTGCACGTCTGCTTGGTGTAGCCGAAGCGCCCGCCATGGCTGGGGAACACCACGGCGTCGGCCCCGATCAGGCGGAACAGCCGCCCGATCAGCAGGGGGGGCGCGATGCGCGATGCCCCGCCCATGCTGGGATGCGCCAGGAAGGCGAAGTCCGGGTTTTCCCGCGCCAGGGCCTGTACGGTGGAGAAGCCGGCAACCATCGGCGCCACCAGGGCCGCATCGAGCCCGGCATCGCGGGCCTGGCGGATTTGCTGGCGCATCGTATCGAGCGTGCCGGACAGGCTCGGCGCATAGCGGGTGGCATGGCCGGTGTGGCGCATGGCTGCCCGGACCGCGGCGGCACAGGCTGCCATGCGGGGGGCGAAGCGGCCGAAATCCTGGTCCGCCATGCCGTGATCGTCCTTGATCCAGTCGATCCCGCCCTGGGCGAAGGCCCCGGCCACGGCGGCCAGATGCGAAAGCGAGGAGCCCTGCGGCTTGATCGCCGAGCAGGTCATCGCCCGGTTGTGTGCGCCGAGGTGCCGGCGCATGCCGGCCTCGCCATAGTTCGGACCGCCGAAGCGCGCGGCCACCTCGGCTGGCAGGATCATGTCGTGCAGCACCACGTCGTCGTGCAGCGAGGTGTTGCCGAACAGCATGTTCAGCAACTGGCCGGCATCGTCGCCCACGGTGGTGGCGGCGAGCCCGATCCGCACCTCGAACACACCGGCGCCGAGATCGGCGATGTCCCGCACGTCGCCGACAACATCGCGCAGCACGTGGTCATGCGTGATCGCGCCGAGCGGCAACTCGACGCTCTGCTCGACGGCGATGCCCTGTGCGCGCGCGGCAATATCCGCCGCCGCCGCGCGGATGCGGTAGATCGCCTCGATCCGTTCCGCCATTGCCGTCAGACCGACGACAGCACCGCGGGCGCCAGTTCCACCGACTTTGCCGCCGGGTGGGCGGGGTTGCGGAAGCGCATCTCGCCTTCCGGCGCTGCATCCGGTGCGGCCGCGCCGAGCAGTTCCAGCCGCGAGGCACAGGCCACTGCGACCACGCTGCGCGACGAAGGGTGGGCGAGGAACTGCCGCGTCTCCCCCTCCAGCTCCAGTCGCTCGCGCAGCGCTCGCCATTCGGTGCGGTCGGTATCCTCGATGAACATGGACAGAATGCCCGGACGCTTGCCCGACAGCCGCATCGGCGTGATGGCCGACAGGCGCTTGCGGATCGCCACCGCCACCTCGTCGGCCCGCGCCGCCCGCGCGGCGAGCACGAACACCCCGCCGCCAGACGTGGTCACCGCCAGGTTGGCCTCGGCGCCGAATTCCTGGCGCAGCGAGCCGACCAGGCCCTTGTCGGCCGATACACGGTCGGCCATCTGGGCGCCGGCGAGCAGCAGCGGATCGAGCCGCAATACGGCGGCCTCGTCGTGGTCGGCGCGGCGCTGACCCGCCAACATGGCGCGGATGCGGGCGTGCAACTGCGCCAGCCCGGCGCGGTCGGCGCTCAGGCCGTGCGGCAGGGTCATTTTCAGCAGGTAGCGCCCGGGATGGGCGGCCAGCCAGGTTTGCAGATCGGGGTCCACCAGGTCCATCAGGTTGGTCCAGGCGCCGCGCTGGACGTCGCGCCCCTCCTCGGCCGAGATGGTGTCGCAGGCCAACTCGGCCTCGATCCCCTGGCGGGAGAGCAGCAGGTCGTGGGTCGCGCCGTCCTCCAGCCCGTCATGCCGCACGGCAAAGCCGCGCCCGCGTTGCAGGGCGGCGGTGCGGAACAAATGCAGCAGCGGCGCCAAGGTCGCTTCGCCGGTCAGCGACGCCTGCAGGCGTTCGCGCAGCCGGGCGCGGCCGTCGGCAGACAGGCAGGCATGGGTTGCCACCACCTCCTGCGCCATGCCGGCGACCCGCTGGGCGCCAAGGCTGGTTGGTGCAGCGCCGCCGGCCTGGCGGTCGATGGCCAATTCCAGCGCGTGCCGCTGCAACAGCGCCCGCCCGCCGCGCTGGCCCTCGCGCGCGCGCTCGGCCAACGCCGCCATGCGCGCGCGCCACGGGCGAACCCCGGACAGGCGCAGGAATGCCGCGGCAGTGCCGGGCAACGGTGCAGGCAAGAAATTGCCGGTTACGTCCAGCATTGGAACCCCAATCTTCAGCTTAGGGGCATATAGGCGGGCTTGGGCCAAAGCTAAAGGGCGTCGGGAGACGGGAGAAGGGAGGCCAGGGGGCCGAGCCCCCTGGACCCTCATGCATTGGAGTAATTATTGTTATATCGTAATATTATAGGCGCAACTCGGGGCGAAGGTTCAGATGGGCGCAAATTTTTGGCGGAATGGGCCGAGGCGGCGATGCGTTTCGCCGATGTCGCCCGGTGAGTAATTCAGCAAGATGCGGCGTTCGCGTGCCGTCACCCGTTCGACGGGCGCGGCCGCCTTGACGGGACGCGGGCGGCGCGGTGGTGCCGATCGGCGCAGGATGGCCGGCAGGGGGTGAACGCCGAGCATGCGGAAGATCGGGCGGAGGATGCGGCCAGCCTGTGGCGTGGCGGCGATGAGGGCCTGGATGTCGGGGTGGGTGAGCAATACCTCAAGCTGGCTGCCGAATACCGCGGTGGGCTGGACCAGGCGGACGAGCCAGGCGCGGCGGCTGGGCAGGCGCAACGGCTTGGGGGTGGAGGATGGCGCGGGTTCCCCGGTTGCCGGTTCGGGGGGCGCGGATTTGGGGCGCGCGGCTCGGCGTTTGGGCAGGCGGCCGGCTTGCCACTGGGTGAGCAGGCGTTCGAGACGGCGGACCTTGCGCTGGAGGTAGTTCCAGAGGAACAGGACGAGGGGTGCGAGGGCGGCGGTTGTGGGGCCGTGTTGGGCGAATTTTCGGCACAGGTCGCCGATGACCGCGGCGAAGAACGCGGCGGGCGGGAGGGGGTGGGGGTGAGCCGGAAGGAGCATGGTAGATAATTTACATAACTAACTTATTCGCTGCAAGGGAAATGTGGAGGGGTTTGTGAAGGCACGGCAGGGGAGAAGGTGAACCGTGCTTGCGGGGCGAATCCTGGGAGATTGGGGCTCTGGCCGGCTTGCGGGCACAGGGCAATCGGGTGAAGGGCAAATCCATCCTCATAGCAACCTTTGGCAATAACAACCGATATAGCACAGGCAAGGCCAGGGCTCTGCCCTGGACCCACCAAAGGCCGAGGGCCTTTGGAAACCCATTTTATTTCAATAAGATGAGGTCCAGGGGCTCGGCCGTCGCGCGGAAGCGCGCGCGAGTCCTGGTGGGGTTTGGGGCGAAGCCCCATGCTTGCCTGTTGTTGAGTCGGTGTTTTCGGTGGTTGGTATCAGCCCGCAATGACGGTTTTTAATGGCAGATGGTCGTAGGGCCTGCAATGCCGTCCTTTACCCGATTGCCCTGCTTGCGGGCAGCTTTGGCATTGCGGGAAGCATCAAACACTGCGCAGGGTGTGCAGTTGGCCACCCGGTTTGCCGGCTTTCGGGGGAAGCCCGACTAAGCGAGCCAACGCGAAGACAGGGAAACGTGGAAACATGACAACGCTGCGTATCGTGCTGGCCGAGGATGACGGCATGATAGGCATGCTTCTTGCCGAAATGCTCACGGCGATGGGGCATGACGTTTGCGCGGTCGAGGCGACAAAGGACGCCACGGTGAGCGCCGCGGCACGGCACAGGCCGGATCTGATCATCGCCGACGCGCGGCTGGGGCAGGAAAGCGGCGTTTCGGCCATTGAGGAAATACTCCGCGGCGGGTTCGTGCCGCATTTGTTCATGAGCGGGAATATTTCAGCGGTCAGGGCGCTGCGGCCAGATGCGGTGATCCTTGAAAAGCCTTTCGATGAAGGCCAGTTGGCGCACGCCATTCAACGTTGCCTCAGCAACGCGGCGACATCATTGCCGGTGGAACCAACATGACGAGGGCGCGGTTCGGCTTGGCCGGGAGTAGGGCGACGTGAACAGGCACAATCAAGGAGAGCAGGCGGGGGCCCTGCAAAGTGCCATCTTCAACAGCGCCAATTTTTCGAGTATCGCCACCGACGCCAAGGGCGTCATTCAAGTGTTCAACGTCGGCGCGGAGCGTATGCTCGGCTACACGGCTGCCGAAGTGATGAACAAGATCACGCCCGCCGATATTTCCGATCCACGCGAAGTGGTCGCCCGGGCCAAAGCGCTGAGCGCCGAACTCGGCACCCCGATCACGCCGGGCTTTGAGGCTCTGGTCTTCAAGGCCTCACGCGGGATCGAGGACATCTACGAGCTGACCTATATTCGCAAGGACGGGACCCGGTTCCCCGCGGTGGTCTCGGTCACGGCACTGCGCGATGCGCGGAATGTCATCATCGGGTATCTGTTGATCGGCACCGACAACACCGCGCGCAAGCTGGTGGAAGCCGAGCAAAGAAAGCTCGACCAGCGGCTGCGTGACCAGCAATTCTACACCCGCTCGCTGATCGAATCCAATATCGACGCGCTGATGACCACCGATACCGCCAGGATCATCACCGACGTGAACAAGCAGATGGAGGCGCTGACCGGCTGCACGCGCGATGAGTTGATCGGGGCACCGTTCAAGGACTTCTTCACCGATCCCGATCGCGCCGAAGCCGGCATCATGCGGGTGTTGAGCGAAAAGAAGCTCACCGATTATGAGCTGACGGCGCGCGCGCTCGACGGCAAGACGACGGTGGTGTCGTACAACGCGACCACGTTCTATGACCGTGGGCGTAACCTGCAAGGTGTGGTCGCCGCGGCGCGCGACATTACCGAGCGCAAGCAGGTGGAGGCGGAGCTTCAACAGGCCAAGGGGGCGGCGGAAAGTGCCAGCCGAACCAAGTCGGATTTCCTGGCCAGCATGAGCCATGAAATTCGGACGCCGATGAATGCGATCATGGGCATTGCGGACCTGCTGGCGAAGACGTCGCTCACCCAGGAGCAGGACAAGTATGTTCAGATTATTCGTCGCGCGGGCGATAACCTGCTGAATCTCATCAACGACATCCTTGACCTGTCGAAGGTTGAAGCCTCGCAGCTTGAGCTGGAGCAGACCAGATTTTCGTTGACCGAGTTGCTGGAGAAGGTCACCGAGATGGTTGCGGTCCGGGCCCAGGAAAAGGGCCTGGAATTGGTTTTCGGGGTGGCGCCGGATGTGTCGGTCAACCTGGTTGGCGACCCGACCCGGCTGCTGCAGGTACTGCTGAACCTGGTTGGCAACGCGATCAAGTTCACCGAATTCGGCGAAGTGTCGCTTCGGATCACGTTGGATGGGAACCCCGCCGTCCCGTCGGGGTTGCGGTTCACCGTTACCGACACCGGCATCGGCATTGCGCACACGCACCTAGGCCGCGTGTTTGAGCGATTCACCCAAGCCGATTCATCGACCACGCGCCGGTTTGGCGGCTCGGGCCTGGGGCTGACGATTTGCAAGCGCCTGGTGGAGCTGATGGGCGGGCGCATCTGGGCCGAAAGTGTTCTTGGGGAGGGCAGCGTGTTTTTGTTCGCGGCGCCGTTTGAGGTGGCGATCGGGCCTTTGGCGCGGGCGGGCGCGACGGTTGACGCGGTCGCCGCGCGGCCGCTGCTGCCGCTGCGCATTCTTCTGGCGGAGGATTCGCCGGACAACCGCACCATTACGCTGGCCTATCTGGAGGCCACGCCGTATCTGGTTGACGTGGCCGAGAATGGTGCCATCGCGTGTCGCATGTTTGAAGCTGGGCACTACGATCTTGTGCTGATGGACCGGCAGATGCCGGTGATGGATGGCATGACCGCGACGCAGACGATCCGAACGTGGGAACAGGCGAACAATCAACAGCCCATCCCGATTATCGCGTTGACGGCTTCGGCGTTGAAGGGCGATCGGGAGAAGTGCATGGCGGCGGGCTGCACGGCATATTTGACCAAACCGATAAGGCAGGACGTGTTGTTGCAAGCGATCAGGGAGCACACCTTTGGCGCAGATCCAATAACAAGCGGGGAAAATCGCCGAAGGATCCAGGCTTTGGCGAGTGCGGCACTTAGGATCGCCAACGCGAAGCCGTTGTTTCTGCAGAATTGCAGGCAGAACCTTGCCGCGATGCTGGATGCGTTGGATCGGGGCGATTTGCAGCCGATGGGGCTGTTGGGGCATGGCATGAGGGGAGCCGGCGGGATGTTCGGTTTCCAGGGCATCACTGATATTGGTGCAGCACTTGAGCAGGCGGCTGGGAGCGCCGACTTCGAGGCGGCGCGCACCTGGCTGGCCGAATTGTCGGAGTATCTGGATCGCGCCGAGATCGGTCTCAATTTGGGCGCGGGATGAGAGTGGCGCGGGTTGCTTTATACCAACCCCTCTATTGATTGACCGATAGAGAAGGCCAAGGTCAGGGCTTTGCCCTGGACCCACCAAAGGCCGGCGGCCTTTGGAAACCCATTTATTTTCATATCTTTAAGGTCCAGGGGCTTGGCCCCTGGTGGGTCCAGGGCAACGCCCTGGCCTTGCTTGGCCATGGGTCATTGTTAACAAGGGTTGGTATTACTTTAGCGGGCCAGATATTCGCGGCCTTTGGGTGGCGTTGGCCCCCTCCGGCTCCCCCCGTTGCACGGCCGTTGCACGGGGGGAGAGAAGTATAGAGTAAACGGATGAAGTTTTTTTGCTTCTTTTTGTTCACAAAAAGAAGACTTCTGCTTTAGTTTTGCGGTAGCCGCGCTTCGGTAGGGGCGTTGGGATTTTGCGCGCGGTGGCGCAGCAGGTGGTCGGCCAGGACGCAGGCGAGCATGGCTTCGCCGACCGGGACGGCGCGGATGCCGACACAGGGGTCGTGGCGGCCTTTGGTGATGATTTCGACTTCGCGGCCTTGGGCGTTGACGGTGCGGCGGGGGGCGAGGATGGAGCTGGTGGGTTTGACGGCGAAGCGGGCGACAATGGGTTGGCTGGTGGAGATGCCGCCGAGGATGCCGCCGGCGTGGTTGGAGGCGAAGACGACGCGGCCGTCGGCGATGGTCATTTCGTCGGCGTTGTCTTCGCCCGAGAGTGAAGCAGAGGCGAAGCCGTCGCCGATTTCGACGCCTTTGACGGCGTTGATGCTCATGAGGGCGCCGGCGATATCGGCGTCGAGCTTGCCGTAGATGGGGGCGCCGAGGCCGGGGGGGATTGCTTCGGCGACGAGTTCGATGATGGCGCCGCAGGAGCTGCCGGATTTGCGGATGGCGGAGAGGTATTCCTCCCAGTGCGCGGCGGCGATGGGGTCGGGGCAGAAGAACGGGTTTTCGGTGACCTGGGCCCAGTCCCAGTTTGCGCGGTCGATCTTGTGGGGACCCA
>JBBQOT010000005.1:0-17590 GCA_038331165.1 Acetobacterales bacterium | reverse complement strand
GGGGCAATGCTGGTGCGGCTGGTGTCGCCGCGCGGGTTGCCGGCCAATACGCCGGTGAAGGAACGCGCAACGGCGCGGCGGTTCGGGGTGGCTGTGCGCGCGATCCTGCTGGACGACGCGCCGCTGGTGCTGGACGGGCCGGCGATCGGCGACGGGTTCCACACAGTGGAGTCGGCCGGCACCGCATCGTGGCGTTGGACCAACGGCGAGGCGGTGGTGCACTTGCCGCCCAGCGGCGCACGGCGGCGGTTGACGGTGGAGATCACCGACTGGCACCGGATGCTGCAACCGGAATAGGGGGCTTCGGCCCCTTTTTTTGTTCGCTGCGCGCCGTCAACGCAAAACGGGCCGCCCCTGGGGGCGGCCCGTTCTGTCGGCGTTTGCTGGGTGGCTTAGACGACCTTGATGTCGCTCGAGAAGATGTCCTGCTTGCCGTCGGCGCTGGTGTCGAAGAACTGGTAGGTGGTGCCGGTGCTCACTTTCACCTCGGTGCCGGCAGCGCTGCCGAACGGGCTGCCGGATTGGCCGGCGGTGAAGAAGCTGACCACGGCGGTGGTGCCGGTGGGGATCAGCAGCTGGTCCACCCCGGTGAGGAAGTCGCCGACGAGGTGGATGCCGCCGGGGCTGTTAAGATCTTGGTAGGTGTTTTGCGTGGCCGGGCCCGCCGCCGCCTCGTCGCGGCCCTCGATCAGGCCGGAGCCCAGGCCGCTGAAGAAGTAGGTGTTGCCGCCCTGGCCGGCGCCGAACACGGTGGTGAAGCCGTTGCCGACGATGAAGCGGTTGTCGCCCGCCCCGGGGTTGCGGGCCGACAGCGTCTCGTTGCCGGCGCCGGCGATCAGCAGGTTGCCGCTGCCCATGGCGAAGAGCTGGTCGCCCGAGCCGCCGCCGATCAGGGTGGCCGAGCCGGCGACGGTGCTGGTGAACATCAGGTTGCCGCCGGCTTTGCCGCCGGTGAACTCGCCCTGGCCGCTGGCGACCGTGAGCTTGCCGGCGCCGCCGAGGACGGTGGAGCGGCCACCCAGGTTGGTCGCGTTGCCGACCACGGTGACGTTGGCGTTGCCGACCTGGACGAAGGCGCTGCCCAGGGCCTGGTTGACGAGGAACAGCTCGCCGGCCGCGGCGTTGATGGTGGCCGCCGACAGGCTGTTGCCAGAGGCGAACACCGTGGCCTTGCCGCTGACGTCGATGATGTTCTTGCCCGACTTGCCGCCGAAATCAGACGTGAGGATCAACGCATCCGCCACCGGCTGGACGCGCGTGATGGCACCCTGGTCGGTGATCAGGACATAGTTGCCCTTGCCGACGGTGAGGTCGGTATTGCCGGCAAAGTTCACCAGCGTGCTGTTGCTGTCGCCGAAGAAGACCTTACCGCCCTGCGACTGGTTGCCGTAGGTAAAGTTGGAGCCGTCGCCCGACACCACGGTGACATTCGCGTTCTGCGAGCCGATCACGGTCGAGTTGCCCGGGGCGTTCACCGCGATGGAGATATCTTGAACCGCGGTGCCACCGACGTCGCCAGCGGTGCTGACGATCACGCCGCTGAGCAGGTTGGCCGGCGCGGGGAGCGTGCCGCTGCCTGCCCAGGTCCGCTGATCGACAATGCCGTTGGCCGTCAGCTTGTTGACGAAGTTGATCGCGCTCTGCGCGGCGGCAGCATTCTGGTCGGAGGAAAGTGTGATGGTGACGGTAGCACCACCAGCGCCGAGAACGGTTACGTTTGCCATAAGACTGAATTCCCCTGAGGGTGTTAATTGTTCGTGAGGGCCCTTCTAACGGAAGCTGGCCGGGGTTCGCAAGTCACAACGTGCCGCAGTGCGGCAGAAAAGTGGACCGTGACGGGTTTTCGGGACCTCCCGGCGGCGACGGCAGCGCCCCGGGGCCGGCCGCGGCGGGGGGGAATCCCCCGCTATAGGCTTATGATTCCCTAATTTGTGTTACGCCGCGGCGGGTCGGGCGGGGCGGCGGTGGCCGCGGTTCATCATAATTCACAATTCCGCGAGTGAGCCGGCGCTACAGCGCCGAGGGAAATGAGCCGCCGCTACAGCGCCGAGGGAGAATCGACCCCGCGCACGCTGGCGGCCAGCACGCGGTCGGCCTGGCGGGCGAAGCGGGCGGCCATGCGCAACAGGAATTGGCGGTCTTCGCCCTGGCAGACGCGGAACAGCCGCAGCAGCGCGAGTTCCCCGGCATCCTCGGCGCTGGCCCCGCCCTCGGTCGGGAAAATGCCGCGCAGCAGGTGTTCGGAGGAGACGCGCAGCACCTCGGAGATCTTGGCCAGGTTCACGCCGACCTGCCCGGCGCGTTCGGTTTCCCACTGCGCCACCGCGCTGCGGCTGACGCCCACGGCCAGTGCCAGCTCGGCCTGGGTGATGCCGGCCACCTGGCGGGCGGCGCGGATGCGCGCACCGACCCCCATCGATGCCCCCGGCGGGCCGGTGGGCGGCAATACCGCGCTGCGCGGTGGGGCGCCACGGGTGCGCCTGATGCGCTCCGGTGCGGCCGATTGCTGGGGGGCGGACGAGGCAGAAGGGGGGGTGGATTCGCTCATACACCCCTCATACGACATTTCGGCTAACGAATCAAGCTAACGATGGTTGACATCGGTTAGTGAAAATCACTAACATGGCTTCACCACCCACCCGAAGGGAGCCACGCCATGCCCGCATCGTTGATCTGGACCGAAACGCGCGACACCGTGTTGTGCGAATTGCGCGCCGAAGGGCGCAGCTGGGATGCCATTGCCGCCGTGCTGGGCATCAGCCGCTGGGCGACGATCGAACGCGGCCGGCTGCTGGGCGCCCGCCGCCCGCCGCCGCCGCCCAAGTGCCGCCAGAACGCCGTGACCGGGCGCGAGCCGCTGCCGCCGGGCGACCCGGCAAGCTGGGGCGCGCTGATCGCCGGCACGCTGCTCGACGGCGCCGCCTATCCGTATCCGCCGATGCTGCCGGTGGAGGAGGACGACAAGTGGGGCGCGCGGGCAGCCGGGCTGGCCGCATGAGCCAGGCGCACCGGATGGACCCGCCAGCCCAGCACCGCGCCGCCCAGGTGGCTGGCGTGCTGGCGGCGCGCGGCGTGGTGGAGGGGCCGCAGTTGCTGCTGGCGATCCAGCGTGCCGCCCGCGCCGCCGCACCGGGTGTGGACCCGCGCGGCCTGGCGATGCGCCTGGCGCACCGCTATGGCGATGCCCTGGCCGATACGCTGGCGGCACGTGACGCGGCGCGGGTGCGGGTGCTGGCAGCACTGGCGCCGTTGCTGGACAGCCGGGCGGCGGCACCCACGCTGCTGGCGGCGGCCGATGCGGTGGAGGCCGCGGGCGCGCTGTCGCATGCCGAGCGGCACGCGCTGGTGGCGGCGGCGAATCTGCGGCGGTAGCGGGGGATTCGGCGATGAACGCCGTGGATCCCTGGGGCGCCTGGGCGCAGCACATCGCAGCACCTGCCCTGCCATCAGCGCTGGCGGCCGAGCCGGCCTTGCTGCCGGCGGCGGAGGCCATTCCGCCGCGCGAGTGGCTGTACGGCACCCGGCTGATCCGCCGCTTCGTCTCGGTGCTGGCCGCACCTGGCGGGGTGGGGAAATCGGCGCTGGCGCTGGCCCAGGCGGTGGCGCTGGCGACCGGGCGGCCGTTCCTGGGCGAGCGGGTGCATCACTCGGCTCCGGCCTGGGTGTTCAACCTGGAAGACCCGCTGGACGAGATGCACCGCCGGTTGGCCGCCCTGATGCGGCTGCACGGCATCGCCGAGGCGGAGTTGCGCGGGCGGCTGTTCCTCAATTCCGGGCGCCTGCGCCGGCTGGTGATGGCCGAGCTGGACGGCGACGGCGGCATCGCCCTGCCGGATCGCGAGCCGATGATCGCCGCCGCCTTGGCCGCCGGAGTGGGGCTGATCGTGGTGGACCCGTTCGTGAAATCGCACCGGCTGGACGAGAATTCCAACGTGCAGATGGACGCCGCCGCCACCGCCTGGGCCGAAGTGGCCGACCGGGTGAGCTGTGCGGTGCTGCTGGTGCATCACGTGCGCAAGGGCACCGCCGATGGGGTGGATGCCACGCGCGGGGCCAAGGCGCTGACCGATGCCGCGCGCTCGGCCGCGTTGCTCAGTGCCATGACGGCCGAGGAGGCGGCGGCGCTGGGCGTGGCCGAGCGGGAACGCTGGCGCCACGTGCGGCTGGACGATGCCAAGGCGAACCTGGCGCCGCGCGGCGAGGGCGCGCGCTGGTACCGGCTGGAATCGGTGGCGCTGGGCAATGCCAGCCCGCTGTACCCGCTGGGCGACACGGTGGGCGCGATCGCACCCTGGGCGCCGCCCAGCCCGTTCCGCGACATGTCGGCGCAAGAGTGCAACCAGGCGCTGGATGCCATCGCCGCGGGGCATGACGGCCACGCCTTCACCCGCCATCGCACCGGGCGAGCGGGTGCGCGCTGGGCCGGGGCGGTGCTGGAACGGCTGTTCGGCTTCGAGCCGGACGAGGCGGCGCGGCTGCTGGCGGTCTGGCTGAAGAGCGGGCTGCTGGTGGAGGGCGAATACCGCCACCCCGAACAGCGCAAGGCGCGCATGGGGCTGAAAGTGGTGGATGCCAAACGCCCGACGATGGGCAAGCAGGAGACGCAGAATGGTTGATAATATCACGGCGAATGGCGCGGCGAATGGCGCAGCAATGGAGCATGCCGGGCCGGCCGCGCCGATCGCGCCATTCCCCCCGATGAAATCGGGGGGGAATGGCGTCGCCGGGCGGGCGCACGGGCGCTGGCCCGGTGTCGGCAATGGCGCGGAGAATGGCGCATCTATTGACGCGGCATGGGTGGTGGCGCGGCTGGAGGAGGCCGGCGAGACGCTGCTGAGCCTGCCGGCGGGCGGCTATACCACCAAGCTGCGCACCAGCACCTGGACGGTGCTGGACGAGGCGGCGGAAGCGTATGGCCAAATTGCCGGTCGGCTGCGCCCGCCGGTGCCGAGTGCGGCGCGCATCAGCCAAATGGACGCCGCCCTGGGCTGGCTGCGGCTGATCCCCGATGATCGCTACGTGCTGCGCCGCATCGTGGCCAGCCGGATGCTGGTGAGCCCGAGCACCGGGCGGCATCTGTTCCCGTGGCGCCGGCTGGGCACGCTGCTGGGGGCGGACCACAAGGCGGTGCAGCGTTGGCATGGCCAGGGGATCGGGTTGGTGGTGAAGGCGTTGAGGTAGGCAAGGGGAAGTCTTCTTTTTGTGGACAAAAAGAAGCAAAAAAACATTATGACTTGGAGTGGCCGCCGCCATTGGGGCGATGAATGCAGCACCGCGCCTGGGTCTGGCACACCTTACTTATGGATGAAGTTTTTTTGCTTCTTTTTGTTCACAAAAAGAAGACTTCTCCCTCACTCCCCCTTGGGCCGCCCCGACAACCGCGCCCGCAGGCCCAGGAACGGCCCGGCCAGGCGGCGAACCCAATGGGCGACGCGATGCACCTCGTCCAGCCGCTGCTGCTGGGTTTCCAGGCGGGATGTGATGTCGGCCAGGGACTTGACCATCGCGAGGTGCATCCGGTCGGCATGGCGCTGCTGGATATGCTGGCGGGAGACGATCTGGCCGAGGAAGCCGAGCAGCGCGGCCTGGCCGGTGTCGGGGGTCACCGCCCCGTCGGCCGTGCGTGGCGTGCCGGGCTGGCGGGCGGCGATCTGTTCGAGTTGGGCGAGGATGGCGGCCTGGGTGCCCTCATTGGCGACGGCCGGGACGAATGGGCCTTCAGGGCTCTGTAGCTGGGTCGCGATCTGCTTGACAACACCGAGGATGCTCGCCTGGGCACTGTCGGCGACGGCGAAACGGTCGAGCTGGCGCTGCTGGTCCTGCTGGCGGATGCTGATCTGGTGGAGCGACTCCATCATGGAGGCCTGGGTGCCGTCGGCGGCGACGACGGTGTCGAGCTGGCGTTGCAGTTCCTGCTGGCGGTTGCCGAGTTGGTCCAGCGAACCCATGATCGAGGCCTGGGTGCCGTCGGCCGCGACAATGCTGTCGAGCTGTTGCTGCAGGTCGTGCTCCCGCAGGGCGATCTGGTCGAGATGGCCCATGATCGACGCCTGGGTGCCGTCGGCCGCCACGATGGTGTCGAGCTGACGCTGGACGTCTTGCAGGCGGATGGTGACCTCTTCCAGGAAGCCCATGATCGAGGCCTGGGTGCCGTCGGCCGCGACAACGGTGTCGACCTGACGTTGCAGGGTGTTCAGCCGGTCCGTGAGCTGGCTGAGCGAGCCCATGATCGAGGCCTGGGTGCCGCCGGCGGCGGTGATGCTGCCGAGCTGGACGCGCAGGAAGGTGATTTCGCCCTGCTGGTCCTGCTGGCGGATCGCGATCTGTTCAAGAAAGCCGAGAACCGACGACTGGGTGCCGCCGGCGGCGGTGATGCTGTCGAGCTGGTCGCGCAGGAAGGTGATTTCGCCCTGCTGGTCTTGTTGGCGGGTGGCGATCTGGCCGAGGAAGCCCAGGATGGCGGCCTGGGTGCCGCCCTCGGCGGTGATGCTGTCGAGCTGGCGGCGCAGGAAGGCGAGCTGGCGTTGGTTCCCGTCGATCTTGGTGGCGAGTTCCGAGGCGCCGCCGATCGAGTCGGCGGTCAGGCCGGGAATGGTGATGAGCTTGCCGCGCAGGGCGAAGTCGATCTGCTCGCGTGCCTCCACCATGGTGGCCAGCAGCAGTTCCATGCGGCGGGCTTCGCGCGCGGCGGGCTTGGCCCAGCTTTTGCGGCCGCGGCGCATCAGGATGACGAATTCCGAGCCCACGGTCGGGCCGCACTGGGAGATCTGCCAGTCGATGTGCCCGGATTCGGACAGCTCAAGGATCGCCAGCTCGAAGCTGGCCGGGGTGAACTGCCAGGCGTGGCAGTCGACATAGGGGTGGCCGGGCGCCGCACTCGCCGCGTAGAGGGCGATTGCGTCGGTGAGCGGGTTCATGAAATCGAGGGTATGGACCGGCACCTGGCCCCAGCCGGGGATGCCGTCCATGTTCACCGAATAGGCGACCTGGTTGTACATGGTGCGCCGG
This sequence comes from Acetobacterales bacterium, assembly GCA_038331165.1. Lineage (GTDB taxonomy): Bacteria > Pseudomonadota > Alphaproteobacteria > Acetobacterales > Acetobacteraceae > CAMDGX01. The sequence continues at coordinate 10,582 of JBBQOT010000005.1, read as the reverse complement.
CTGTGGATGCCGGTGGCCGGGCCATCGTGGGCCACGAGGATGTCGCCGGTGGTGGTGAGCGGGCGCAGCACGTCGGCACAGAAGCGTTTGTCGGGCAGGGCGAGCGCCAGGACGCCCTGCGGGGTCAGCAGGGTCTGGGCGGAGGCCAGGAAGGCGATGAGGTCTGGGACATGCTCGCCCACATGGCTGGCGATCATGCGGTCGAACGTGGCGTGCCTTTCCTGAGGGATGGCTTCGTCCAGCGCGCCGCTGCGCCAGTTGAAATCGACCTCCTCGATCGCGTCGAGGTCGACCGGATGGCCGGTGAATTTCTCGACCAGTTCCGCGCGGGTGTAATAGTCGACGACGCAGGCGTTCCAGCCGCCGCGCTTGGGCGCGATCGGGGCGTGACTGGGACCGATCTCGATGATCCTGGTCGCAGGGGTCGCGTCGCCGATCAGCAGGGCATTGCGGTCCATCGGGTCGGGGGTAGCCCAGGAATTCATTATGAGTGCCAGTGCGCCAACGCATGTTGCCTGTCGATACCGATAGCTAGCAGCACCGGTGCCGGGTTGCCAGGGGGCGGGCCGGGCGATGCCCCGGTCGGCGCCCTCTCTACCGCATCGCGGGCGAGCCGGCGTGGCGTCAGGCGGGGGACAGGGTCACCTGTGTCACGCCGCGGGCGAGCCCGCGTGGCATCAGGCGGGGGACAGGGTCACCTGTGTCACCCCGCGGGCGACGATGCCGAGTTCGGCGGCGGCGGCGCGGGAGAGGTCGATGATGCGGCGGCGGGTGCCGGGGCGGTCGTTGATGGTGACCACCACGCTGTGGCCGGTGTCGGCCACGGTGACGCGCACGCGGCTGCCGATCGGCAGGGAGGCATGGGCGGCGGTGAGCTGACGTTCGTCATAGCGCACGCCGCTGGCCGTCATCTTGCCCTGCCACCGCTTGCCGCCGTACCAGGAGGCAATGCCGGCTTGGCGCCAGACGCCCGAGGCGTCGGTCCATACCGGGCCGGCGGCGATGGCGCGCGGGGCGGGAGTGGCGAGCGGGTTCGCTGGCGCGGGGGTTCCCGGGGCCTGGGCGATGAGCGTCAGGGCGGGCAGAGCAGGCGCGATCAGAATCGGGGCGGCGATGGCGGCGGTGCTGGGGGTCGACGGGGGCGCGGCGTTGCCCTCGGATGCGTGGCCGGCCACGGGGGCGGCCAGCAGCAACGACACCAGTGCCGGCATAGCCCACGCGGGAAATGCCCTGCTGGCGTTAGATATCATCGTGTTCTCCTTCCTCGTGACCTGCGGCGGCGAAGCGAGCATGCCGTCATCGGCCCGGTGGGGTTCGACGTATTGAGTGCGACGAACGACCGGCATTGAGCCGATCATTGCCTGGGAGATCAACCCCTAATCCTTGCCGGGTGGGTTGTTGTGCTGCCCGCCGGGGCGAACGTGACTGATACGGAATGTTTATTAGGTCTTTGCATTGCTGCGTTAGGCGCTTGATTTGAAAGCATTTTAACAGTCGTTTTTGCTGCGTTGCAGCAGAAAATTCGGTGGATCGACAGCTAGGATTCTTCCCCCTCGGAATGCCCCATTCTCGCCACATTTCGGGGGTGCCAAGGAAATAATGCTCTCAATGGAAATTTTTCCTTCCCATCCGCCCCGGTTCGGCGTATAGAAAACGCCATGATCGATGGCTTGTGCGGCGGCGCCTGTTGCGCCGCGCGAGGGCCGGGGATCGACCCCTTTTCACGGATGCGAATGCAGCATGGCGGCGGTGCCTGACCCTCGGAGCGTGGGGGATGGCCCCGGCTCGCTGGCCGCGTGGGCGGAGGCCGTGCTGGAACCGGCCGGCTACACGCCGGCCCGGCATCATCACCTGCTGATGGACCGGCTGGAGCAGGTGGCCGCCGGCACCATCGACCGGTTGTTGGTGCTGATGCCGCCGGGCAGCGCCAAAAGCACCTATGCCTCGCTGATCTTCCCGGCCTGGTGGCTGGCGCAGCACCCGACACACGCGGTGATTGCGGCGAGCCATACCGCCGAGCTGGCCAGCCACTTCGGCCGGCGGCTGCGCAACCTGGTGGCCGAACATGCCGACCTGCTGGGCTACCGCCTGGCCAGCGACAACCGCGCCGCGCACCGCTTCCGCACCACCGAAGGCGGCGAGTATTTCGCCACCGGAATCAACGGGCCGGTGACCGGCCGGCGCGCCGACCTGGTGGTGATCGACGATCCCATCAAAAGCCACGCCGAGGCCGAATCGGAACTGGCGCGCGCGCATCTGTGGGACTGGTACCGCTCGGAACTGACCACGCGGCTGAAACCGGGCGGGCGCATCGTGCTGGTGATGACACGCTGGCACGAAGACGATCTGGGCGGGCGGCTGCTGGACAGCGGCGACCAGTGGGAGACGCTGCGGCTGCCGGCGCTGGCCGAAGCCAACGACGAAATGCACCGCGCGCCCGGCGCCGCATTGTGGCCGGAATGGGAGAATGCGGCGGCGCTGGCGCGCAAGCGCGACGTTGTGGGCAGCCGCGTGTGGCAGGCGCAATACCAACAGGCGCCGACGTCCGCCGAGGGCACGTTGTTTCCCATCGCCCGTGTCGGTATCTGTGATGTTGTGCCGCCGGGGGCGCGCGTGGTACGCGCCTGGGACCTGGCGGCAACCGAGGCTTCGGCCGGTGGCGACCCCGACTGGACGGTGGGATTGAAGCTGGCGGCGCTGGATGGCGGCGCGCTGGTAGTTGTCGATGTGATACGGTTTCGCGGCGGGCCGCATGAAGTGGCCGAATGCATCCTGAACACCGCAGCCCAGGACGGGCGCGCGGTGGCGATCGGGCTGCCGCAGGACCCCGGCCAGGCGGGCAAGCAGCAGGTGGCGTGGCTGAGCCGCCAGTTAGCAGGATATGCCGTGGTCGCCTCGCCGGAGACTGGATCGAAGCTGCTGCGGGCGATGCCGGTGGCGGCCCAGGTGGAGGCGGGGCGAATGGCCCTTCTGCGCGCCGGGTGGAACCAGAAGTTGCTCGATGAAATGCGCGACTTTCCGCACGGCCGCAAGGATGACCAGGTGGACGCACTGTCGCGTGCGCACGGCATGCTGGCGCAATCGGGGCGGCCGGCGCGGCGGATGAACGTGCCGTTGTTGGCGCGGTGATTGGCCGAGAGGCAAGACCAGGGCTTTGCCTTGGACCCACCAGGTCCCGAGCGCGCCTTCGCGCGACGGGCCAAGCCCCTGGACCTTTTCAACATGGTTTCCAAAGGCCGTCGGCCTTTGGTGGGTCCCTGCGGTGCAGCTTCGCGCCGCAACGGCAAAGCCCTGGCCTTGCCTTCCTTCATGGCCTGACGATGAGACCGCATGGCACGACTGGAGAAATGCATGTTCGCAACGTTGTGCGGCTTTGTGCCGATGGATGCGCATTATCCAGAGCGCACGCGCCGGCTTGGCATCCTCAAGCGGGTGCTGGACGGCACGCTGTACGATGCGCTGCCGTACGAGTTCCATGACGAGCGCGGCGCCGGCGGGGAGTACATTCCGCTGCGCAACCGCCGCCCCAGCGTGCGCTATCCGCTGGCGCGGATCGTGGTGGACGATTCGATTTCCCTGGTGTTCAGCGAGGGGCATTTCCCCACCATCGACTGCGACGACCGCCGGGTGCGCGCGTTGTTCGCCGATGTGGTGAAGGAAAGCGCGCTGAACCAGGCGATGATGGAGGCCGCCTTGCGCGGCTCCATCGGCTCGGTCGCCATCCTGTTCCGCGTGCTGCGCGGGCGGATGTTCTTTCGCGTGCTGGAGACACCGTTCCTGACGCCGCACTGGGACCCGCTGGCGCCGGATGAACTGTCACAGGTGACGGAGCTGTACAAGGTGCCCGGCGCCGAACTGCTGGCGCGCGGCTATGACGATATCGAGCCGGCGGCGGAATACTGGTTCCAGCGCCGCTGGGACCGCATGGAGGAAACCTGGTTCCTGCCGGTGGCGGTGGCCGGTGGCGAACGGCCGAGCATGCGCGACGATGCGCGCAGCGTTCGCCACGGCCTGGGCTTCGTGCCGATGGTGTGGGTGAAGAACCTGCCGGGCGGGCCGGATGGGGTGGACTGCGTAGACGGCGCCTGCACCTTTCGCGCTGCCGTCGAGACCACGATCGAGATTGACTACCAGTTGAGCCAGGCCGGGCGCGGGTTGAAATACTCGTCCGACCCCACGCTGCTGATCCGCGAGCCCGCCGGTGTGGAGGGCGAGATGGTGCGCGGCGGCGGCAATGCGCTGGTGGTGAGCGAAAAGGGCGACGCGCGGCTGCTGGAAATCAACGGCACCGCCGCGGCCGCGGTGATCGAGTATGTGCGCACGCTGCGCGAAATGGCGCTGGAAGGCGTGCACGGAAACCGGGCGAACCCGGACAGGTTGTCGGCGGCCCAGTCGGGGCGCGCCATTGAAATGATGAACCAGGGCCTGGTGTGGCTCGCCGACAACCTGCGTGTTTCCTATGGCGACGCCGTGCTGAAACTGGCGCGGATGGTGGTGCGGGCTTCGAACCTCTATCCGCTGCGGGTCTTCGGCGAGGTGGTGGAGCCGCTGCCGCTGGCAGCGCGGCTGGGGCTGATCTGGCCGCGCTGGTATGCGCCGACCAGCGAAGACCGGGCGCGCGACGCGCAAACCCTGCGCACCCTGGTGGATGCCGGCCAGATCAGCCGCGAGACGGCGGTGAAATCCATAGCCGACGTCTACGACATTGAGGACGTGCATGCGGAACTGGCGCGCATCGGCGCCACCCATGCGGTGGCGGGACCCGACCCGCAGGAGGATGCATGAACGACAATCCGATGGACGCCGCCATGGCCGATGGCCCGGCGGGAGAGCATGATGTCACCGCGGCCTTGCAGGCAGCGCTGGAACAGCGGCTGGCCGCCCTTGAAGCCTCGGTGCGTGAGCGCCTGGTGCGCGCCGAGATGAAGGCGCACGCGGTGCGGGCCGGCATGGTGGACCTCGACGGGCTGAAGCTGCTGGACACCAGCCAGGTGACGCTGAACGAGCGCGACGAGGTGGTGGGCGCGGAATCGCTGATGGCGCAGATGCGCCGGGCCAAGCCTTGGCTGTTCGGCGGGCCGAGCAGTTCCTCGGCCGCGGCGGCACCCCAGGCCATGGCACCGCGCTCGAAGCTGGCAACCGAGATGACCGAGTCCGAGTGGCGAAGTGCTCGGGCGGAGTTGCTGCGGCGCATCTAAAAGGCGAGGCCAGGGGCGTCGCCCCTGGACCCCAGAAGGGGGCCGAGCCCCCTTCACCCTCGACCACGACACCGACAATCGATCCTGCCGGGGCACCCCGGCGGGCCGTCAACGCGTGAGGAGTGAACATGCCGATTTCGAATTTTCCGGCCGCACTGCAGCCGATCATCCAGCTGGGCTATCTGGAGCGCGAGTTCGAGCAGGCGCTGCGCTCGCGCCTGGGCTATCGCGCGGTGGCCGACCGCATGAGCTTCAGCGTGGGCATCGGCGAGACGCTCACCAAGACCCGCGCCGGGCTGAAGGCGGCGGTCACCACGCCGCTGGCGCCGTCGGCCAACACCAACCTGGATAACGGGCTGACGCCGACCGGCTATGGGGTGGAGCAGTTCACCATCACGCTGGACCATTACGCCGCCACCACCGACCTGAACATGGTGACCAGCCGCGTGGGCATCGCCAACCAGTTCCTGCAGAACGCCGCCATCAACGGCGAGCAGGCGGCGCGCAGCCTGGACGACCTGGCGCGCAACGTGCTGTTCGCGGCGTATTTCGGCGGCAACACCCGCGTGCGCACCACGCTGGGCGCGCCCGGCGTGAACGTGGCGGTCGATGACGTGCGCGGCTTCCAGCAGGTCTTCGTCAATGGCGTGCCCACCGCCGTTGGCGCCGGCGCCACGTTGCAGGTCAATTTCGGCCCCAATGCCTACACGCTGGTCGGCGTGACGGTGGATGGCAGCAGCGTGTCGGGCGCGCCGGGCGGCCGCTCGGGCGTGCTGACCTTCAGCACCAACGTGACCGTGCTGGACGGCACCGTCGGCGTGGCGGTGGTGGCGCAGAACGCCAGCTCGATCGCGCGGCCGGCCAGCCGCGCCACCACGGCGGCGCTGACCGCGGTTGATACGCTGACCATGGGCACGCTGCTGAACGCGGTCGCTACGCTGCGGATGAACGCGGTGCCGGAAATCGATGGTGTCTACAACTGCTATCTCGACCCGGTATCGGCGCGCCAGCTGTTCGGCGATGCCGATTTCCGCCAGCTGTTCCAGGGTGCCACCGGGGCCAACCAGGTCTATGCCAAGGGGCTGATCAACGAGTTCCTGGGCCTGCGCTTCATTCCCACCACCGAGGCCTATGTGCAGACCCACCCCAGCATTGGCGGTGCGGTGGTGCGCCGCCCGATCGTGTGCGGCAAGGGTGCGTTGATCGAGGGCGGGTTCGCCGGGCTGGGGGCGGATGATACCGCGCCGCAGAACTCGATCGTCTCGGTGGTCGACGGCGTGGCCATGGTGACGCGCGAGCCGATCGACCGGCTGCAGCAGATCATCGCCCAGAGCTGGTACTGGATCGGTGGCTACTGCGCACCGTCGGACGTGACGACCAATTCGACCACCGTGCCGACGGCGAACACCGCCGCCTTCAAGCGCGCGGTGATGATCGAGCATTTCGGCTGACGATTGAACCTGGGGGGGGCCGAGGGCGGCTCCCCCAACAGGATTTCCGGCGCGCAGGCCAGGAGGCGTGAATGGCGTTCAGCGATGCGGAACGGACGGATATTCGCAGGCATTGCGGCTACCCGACCTATGGCAGCGGGGCCGAGGGGTTTCAGGGATGGCGGTTCCACCAAGCCTATGGGCTGCTGGAATTCCGCATGACGCGCATGTCGGGCGCGGAAGAGGCGGTGACGCGACAGTACCTCGCCACGCTGGCCGAGCTGGAGCGCGCGGTGCCCGAAACGGGCGCGATGATGGATACCGAGCAGGCCGCGGTGTGGAAACGCAACCCGCGCGAGTTGCGCGAGCGTACCGCGCTGTTCGACGACTGGCGCCGGCGGATGTGCGGGTTTCTGGGCGTGCCGCCCGGGCCGGCATTGGGTGGGCGGTCGCCAGTGGTGGTGGTTTAAGGCCAGGGCTTCGCCGTCGCGGCGCGAAGCCGCGCCACGGGGACCCACCAGGCCCCGAGCGCGCCGTCGCGCGACGGGCCCAGACCCGGGGCCATATGAATGGGTTTCCAAAGGCCCTCGGCCTTTGGTGGGTCCAGGGCAAAGCCCTGGCCTTGTTCTGCCCAAGGGAGCACGATCATGAACGTCGACCGCATGCAGGATGCCGTGCATCGGGGCCTGGGCCGCGCCGGGCGCGTGGTGGGCGATTGGTGCGAGGTGCTGCGCCCGGACGGGCCGGAATTGCCGATGGCGGCGGGCCGCCTGTTGCTGCGGATGCCGGCGGCGTTCAGTGCGCCGGATGGCAAGTTCGGCCGGCCGGTGGGGCATGGTCAGGTGTACTGGCATGGCGTTTTCGATGCTGCCTACACCAGGGTTGGCGATTACATCCGGCGCGGCGATGGCGCGGTGTGGTTCATCGCGGCCCAGCAGCGGTTGATGCCGGTGCTGTGCGTGCGCGCCACCCGGGTGGTGGATGTGCTGCGGCCGGGCGGGCCGGAGGCGCCGGGCATCGCACCCTATGGCGGCGGGGCGGCGCCCGAGGTGGTGCTACGCGGTTGGCCGGCGGGGGTCCTGCCCGGTGGCGGCGGCACCATGTCGGAACTGCCCGAGGGGCTGCCCGCTGGGGTCTGGACGGTGTTGCTGCCGGCGGTGGCCGGGGTGGGGCTGCGGCCGGGCGACACGGTGCGCGACGAGCTGGGGCGCAGCGGCACTATTGCGCAAGCGGAATTGTCGGAGCCGGGCTGGCGCCTGTTGGTGCGCCGGGCCGCGAGCTAGGAAATTCTCATGGCTGATCTGTCGGATGTGGAAGAGGCGCTGCTGCGGCTGGCGGCCGGGGTGCTGTATCCCGAGGGGCCGGCGGCCCCCAGCATCGTGGGGCGGGCGTGCCGGCTGTATCGCGGCTGGCCGCAGGGGGCGGCATTGGATGCCGACCTGGCCGCCGGGCTGGCGCATGTGACGGTGTTTCCAGAAGCTCGGCCACAGGCGGTGACCACGCGCCACCCCGACCGGTGGGAGGTGTTGGGCACACCGGCGCCGGGGCTGGTGGTCACGGTGGTGGGGCGCACGGCCACGGTGGAGGGCAGCGCCCATGCCGGCCAGGTGGCCGGGTTGATGGTGGATGGCATGGCGGTGGTGCACCGCACCGCGCCGGGCGACACGCCCGAAATGGTGGCCGCCGTGCTTGCCACCTATCTGCGCACGCAGAAGGTTGTAACGGTGGAGGGTGCCACGCTGACGGTGGCGGGCAGCGGGCCGCTGGTGGGCCGCGTGGTGGCCGACCGGACGGTGCAGCGCCAGACACGGCGGCAGCGCCAGGTGTTCCGCCTGTCGGCCTGGTGCCCCGACCCGGGCACGCGGGACCGGTTGGCGGGTGCCATGGATGCCCTGTTCTCGACAGTGGATTTCCTCGACCTGCCGGATGGCGGGCGGGGCCGGCTGACGTTCCGCGGCAGCGTGGTGCACGACCAGGGGCGGGCCGCGCGGCTGTTCCGGCGCGATCTGTTGTACGGCGTCGACTATGCCACGACGGTGTCGCAGACGCTGCCGGCGATGATCTTTGGCGACCTGCGCTTTGCCCCCGGCGGCGTGGTGGCGCGCAGCGTGATCGGCTGATCTTTCAGGAGACAAGAATGGAGTTGCATCTGGTGGTCGTGCGCGCCTTCGGGCGGTACGCGAAGGGCGACATGGTCGCCGATCCCGTCGCGGTCGCGGCGGTGCTGGCGGGCGAACATGCGGGCTGCGTGGTGCGGGTTGCCGTACGCGCCGATGGGGAGGGCTGAACCATGCCGATCGTGCAACAGGGCAGCATCAACACCACGGCACTGATCGTGCCCGATCTGTATGTGCAGATCGTGCCGCCGCAGAACCTGGTGATCAACGGCGTGCCCACCAACGTGGTGGGCGTGGCCGGCACCGCGAACTGGGGCCCGGTGGGCGAGCCGGTGATCGTGGCCAGCATGAGCGACTATGCCCGCAGCTTCGGCGCGGTGCTGGCGCGCAAGCATGACATGGGCACGCAGGTGGCCACTGCCGTGCAGCAGGGGGCGTCGGATTTCCGCTGCGTGCGGGTGAGCGACGGCACCGACACGGCCGCCGCGTTCCAGATCCCGACGACGAGTTTCGTGATGACGGCGCTGTACACCGGCAGCCGCGGCAACCTGATAGCGGTGGCGATGGCGCCGGGGTCCAAGGCCGGAAGCTGGCGCTTCACCGTCACCCTGCCGGGGCTGGTGCCGGAGGTGTACGACAACATCACCGGCAGCGGTGCCGGGTTCTGGACCGCGCTTGCCACCGCCATCAACACCGGCCAGGGGCCGCAGCGCGGGCCGAGCCAGATGGTGGTGGCCAATGCCGGCACCACCGCGGTGGCGCCCAGCAGCTTTGCCTGGGATTTCGGCACCGGGCTGGTCGGCACCGACGGGGCCGGCGTGTCGGCCACCCATCTGGTGGGCGTGGACACGGTGCCGCGGCGCGGCATGTATGCGCTGCGTGGGCAGCGTTGCTCGATCGCGCTGCTGGCCGATGCCGATGCAACCACGCAATGGTCGGCCCAGGCGGCGTTCGGGCTGTCGGAAGGGATCTACATGATCCTGACCGGTGCGGCGGGCGAGGGCATTGCCACGGCGGTGGCGAACAAGGCCTCGGCGGGGCTCGACTCCTATGCCTGCAAGCTGATGTTCGGCGACTGGGTGTGGTGGAACGACCAGGCCAATGCGGCGCTGCGGCTGGTGAGCCCGCAGGGCTTCGCGGCCGGGCGACTGGCCAATCTGTCGCCGGAACAGTCGAGCTTGAACAAGCCGCTGTACGGCGTGGCCGGCACCCAGCGATCGGGCAGCCCGGGCAGCGGCACGCGCGGCACCTATTCGGCGGCCGAGCTGTCGGCGTTGCTGGTGGCCGGCATCGACGTGATCGCCAATCCGCAGCCGGGTGGTGCGTTCTGGGGCGTGCGCGGCGGGCACAACAGCAGCAGCAATGCGGCGACCAACGGCGACAACTATACCCGCATGACCAACTTCATCGCAGCCTCCCTGGCCGCGGGCATGGGGCAGTATGTCGGCGCGGTGATCAACCAGGAGTTGTTCCGGCGCATCCGGGCCACGCAACTGTCGTTCCTGCAGAACATGCTGGGCCAGGGGCTGCTGGGCTCGCGCGACGGGTCCCTGCCATTCTCGGTGGTGTGCGATGCGGGCAACAACCCGCTGAGCCGCACCGGGCTGGGCTATGTGCAATCGGACGCGCAGGTGCAGTACCAGGCGATCAACGAGAAGTTCATCGTCAACCTGGAGGGCGGGCAGACAGTGGCGGTGGTCCGCCAGACGCTGCCGAATACGCCAGGGGCGTAAGGCGGGGGGTTTGCCCCGTCCCCAGCAGGGGGGCGGGCCCCCGGCACCCGCAAGTCTTAAAGGAGGGGGGGCAGGGGCGACGCCCCGGGGGGGGGGCGGGGAGC
>JBBQOT010000004.1:0-17979 GCA_038331165.1 Acetobacterales bacterium | reverse complement strand
CTGGCTGGGCAGGGAGTGATGGGCACGGTCGAGGGGCGGCAGTTGTTCCTCGGCGCCGCAACGGCGGCATTGGCGCGGGCGGTGGTGTCGGACGATGTGCGCGCAACGATCGAAGGTATGGCGGGCAGCGGACGCACGCTGGCGGTGCTGGTGGTTGACGGCACGCTTGCCGGCGCGATCGCGTTGCGCGACGCGGTGCGGCCGGATGCCGCGGCGGGGCTGGCCGCACTTGACGCGCTGGGTGTTGGGCGCGTGATGCTGACGGGCGATACTGCGGCCACGGCGGCGGCGGTGGGCAAACGTCTGGGCATTGCGGTGCAGGCCGGCCTGTTGCCGGTGGATAAGCTCGCGGCGGTGCGGGCGATGCAGGCGCGCGGCGCGGTGGTGGCCAAGGTGGGCGACGGCATCAACGACGCGCCGGCGTTGGCCGCGGCCGATGTTGGCATCGCGATGGGGGGCGGCACCGATGTGGCGCTGGAGACGGCGGATGCCGCGGTGCTGCATGGGCGGGTGAGCGATGTGGCGGCGATGATCGCGTTGTCGCGGCGCGTGATGGCGAATATTCGCCAGAACATCGTCATCGCGTTGGGGCTGAAGGCGGTGTTCCTGGTGACCACGGTGGCCGGGGTGACCGGGCTGTGGCCGGCGATCCTGGCCGATACCGGGGCGACCGTTCTGGTGACGCTGAACGCGCTGCGGCTGTTGCGGAGCCCGCGCGCCTAGATGTGCAGGTAGTCGCGGATGCGGCCATAGGCGATGCGGGCGGCCACCGCGGTGCGCCACAACGCATGGAACGGCACTGGGCGCAAATCGGTGATCGGCATGTCGATCTGGGCCTGGGTGCCGCCGAGGATCCGTTTTGTCAGTTGCGGGCCCATGGCGCTGGCCAGTGCCACGCCGCGGCCGTTGTAGCCCAGGCAGACGGTGACGCCGGGGGCGGGTTCATGGATGTGCGGGTAGTAATCCGTGGTGACGGCCAACTGGCCGTTCCAGCCATGGGTCCAGCCGATGCCCTTGATTTGCGGCCATAGGCGTTCGGCATAGCGGCGCAGGAAGCCGAGGTCGTCGGGGCCGGCGACCGGCGACTGCCGGCTGCGCCCGCCAATCAGCACGCGGTTCTGGCGGTCGAGGCGGTAGTAGGTGGTGACCTTGCCGAGTTCGTAGAGTGCCGAGCGGGTGGGAAAGATGCTGCGCGCCACATCGTCGGACAGTGGCGCGGAGGCCACGACCCCACTGAACACCGGCACCACGGTCTTGCGCAGGTTCGGCCATAGATTGTCGGTGTAGCCGTTGGTGCCCAGCACGATGTGCTCGGCATGGACGGTGCCGGTGGGCGTTTGGATGTGCCAGCGGCCGGCATCGCGCCACATTTTTTGCGCGGGGGTGGCGCCGTGCACCGCGGCACCTGCCTGGAGTGCCGCCTGGGCCAGGCCGCGGGCATAGCCCAGCGGGTTCACGTGCCCGCCGCGACTGTCGAGCAGGGCGCAGAGGTAGCGGTCGGTTCCTGTGACCTCGCGCATGCGCGCGGCGTCGAGGAATTCGACCGGCATGCCGCGTTTGGCCGTTTGTTCATAGGCGGTGCGGATATCGGCGACGTTCGGTGCCATCCAGGCTGCGCGGAGTGTGCCGGTTTGGCTGGCGTCGCACTGGATCTGGTGGCGGCGGATGATCTCGAAGGTGGTGTCGGGGGCATTCCATGACATGGCCACCATGCGCTCGCCCAACGCGGGGCCGAAATCGGCCACTACCTGGTCGGGGTCGTGCTTGAGGCCGGGATTGATCTGTCCGCCGTTCCGCCCCGATGCGCCCCAGCCCGGCTCGTGCGCTTCCAGCACCGCGACATCGGTGCCCTGCTCGGCCAGATGCAACGCGGCCGAGAGCCCGGTGAAGCCGCCGCCGATCACCGCCACCGAAACGGTCTTGTCGCCGTCGAGCGGTGGTGTGTCGGCCGGGGGGCGGGCGGTCTCGGCATAGAGGCTGGGTGGCAACGGCGAGCGGGAATGGGCGGTCACGCGAAACTCCTGAAGGCGGGTCGGCGATGGTGCCCGGCGTCGCTTCGGGGGTCCAGGTTATGCAGGGCGGGCTTTGCTTTGCAACGGGGGAGACGCCAACCGATACCAACCACCGAAAACACTGACTCATGATCAGGCAGGCATGGGGCTTTGCCCCAAACCCCAGCAGGGGCCAAGCCCCTGCACCTTAACCGTAAGAAAACCAATGGGTTTCCAAAGGCCGTCGGCCTTTGGCGGGTCCAGGGCAAAGCCCTGGCCTTGCCTTTCTCTATCGGTACATCATTAGAAGGGTTGATATGAGTTGCTCGCTGCGGACTCGGAAACCGCCCCGAGGGGCGTCTTCATATATTGCCCAGGCTGACCGCACTGGTCCGAGTAGCCTAGACAACCGCCAAATACATTGAGAGGCGGGTGAGCAAGAACAAATACGAGGTCGCTGTATGATTAGTTCATCTCGCCTGATCGGAAACGTCTCTTTTTAGCTGGCACAGTAGACGTACAGATACGGACTGGAAGGATCGATTGCCCCAAAGGCGACCTGCAACCGCCCGCCGTCGAGGTCGGATCTGGTGTAGTCGGCAAAGGTCAGCATCGCGTCTGGCTTGCCTGGCGCGACGGCGTGCATCGTCAATCCCTCGAAGCCAAGAGCGCCGAGTTTGTCCAGCCAGGTGATGGTGAAGTCGGCCTGTGTGACGCCCCAGAGGGTTGCGGAATCGCCCTTGCCGAAGTCGACGACCGTGCTCCAGATGTCGGATGGCGCGCGCGTATCGAGGAAGAACGTGTCCTCGCCCGCCCCCCCGGTGAGGAAGTTTGACCCGGTGCCGCCGTCCAGGATATTGCGGCCACCATGGGCTGCCAGCGCGTCGGTGCCGGCACCGGACCGGATGAACCAGTTGTCGCCGCTGACGGCGACGTTGACGTTGTCGGGGGTTATCAGCGCAGTTTCCTTCTCCAGGCCTCCGACTGGCCCGTCATAGAAGCGCGGCCTACCAGCGATCACTTCGCCGGTGAGTGAGTTGACCACGACGAGGTCCGCGATGGTGTCGTCCGGCAGGATTGTGCCGCCGACCGATGCGGCGCCCGCCTGTATCACGACATCGCCAGACAGCGACCGCAACGCCAGCGTGAAAGTCTCACTGGCCTCGACCTCGGCGTCGCCCGCGACATCGATGCTGATGGTTTTCGCATTCTCACCCGCCAGGAAATGGACGATGCCATGCGGCAGCACGCCGCCCGCGAAGTCGGCAGCGTTCGCGGGGCGCAGGCCGTTGCCGGTGACCGTGTACTCGATGCTGCTGTCGCCAGTGATAACCCCGCTGCGGGACACGGCGAAGGTAAATTTCGTGGCACCATCACTGCCCTCGGGTTTGCTCGCGTCGAGTGCTGCCACGGATGCGAGCGTGGGCGACAGGGCCGCGACGCCCAACCCGTATGTGCCGATGGCCCCATCGACTCCGCTCGCCGCGAGGTAGTAGGCGCCGCTGGTCGGAGCTAGGAAGGAGAGGGTCGCGACGGTTGCGATGCCGCTGCTCAGATCGGTCGCGTTGCGGATCGCGTTGCCGTTGGTGTCGAGCAACAATAGCCGCGGCGTGGCGAGCGCACCAATGTCCGACGCACGACTCTGCAGGTCGAAGCGGTAGGTGACGCCGGCGGTGAGCGTGGCGGCGAACCAGTCGTCGTCTCCGGGTTGTTCGATCTCGCCCGTGATGACGCCGCTGGCGCCGATCCCCCCGGCGGTCAGCGGCGTATTGCCGAAATCGTCGCTGTCGTCGACCTGGGTGGTCGCGGTTACCGTGGCGGAAGCCGACCAGACACTGCCGTCGAATACGCCGATCTCCAGAGTTTCGGCACCCACGGTGTTGCTGCCGAAATAGATCATCTTGCTCAGATCCGCAGCCTCGAGCGGGATCCAGATGCCAGATGCCTGGGCGACGCCGTCAAGACTGAAATACCCGCCGCCGCTGCCGGCGTCACGAAAGGCATAGCGGGTGATGGCATCACCGTCCGGGTCGCTCGCCGAGGTGATCATCGTGGCAGCGGCGACAGCACCGCTTGGCCGAACATGCACGTCCTGAACAGTTATCATCGGGCGTCGGTTCGGTTGATCGTCATCGAGGATGGTGGCGACACCCCGCCCGTTAGCGATGGTGGCACCGGCGGTCGCCGTCGACAGGTTGACATGGAAGGTCTGATCCGTCGCCGCCTCGTCACGCGTATCGCCGTTCACGGCAACCGAGATCGTCAGTATGCCGACCCCGTCACCGAACCGCAGTGTGCCGGAGGCTGCGTTATAGTCGCCATCCGCGACGTCGGCGCCGCCATCGGCGGTGGTGTAATGAACATCGAAGGCAGCGGTGCCGCCGGAACGTGTCACGACGAAGGTGGCCAGTTTTGTGCCGCTATCGCCCTCGGTGACCGTCACGTCGGAGATCGATACCGTTCCCGCCGGCGCCATGACAGTGACGCTGCGGGCGAAGGCGTTGTCGTTGAGGCTGGCCTCATCGGCGACGGCGTCCGTGACCACGCCGATATAGTATTTTCCCGGTGCCGCGCCGGCGGGGATGCTCGTCGACAGGCCCCTGGTTGCGGATCCACCGGCGCCCAGCGCAGGGAGCGCGAACGCGCCGAGCAGAGTATCGCTGGCCGAGATGGTGGCGTCGGCGGAGATATAGACCCGCGCGGTGGTTGCCCCGGCCGGTGCGGTGCCCGCGTTGCCGACCTCAAAGTCAATCGTCTCAGCATCCCCGGCGCGGGCGGCCGAGACCGAAAGCACGAGATCGTTGATCACCAGGTTCGGCTTCGGGATGGCGGTCTGGGTCACAGCGACGGCCTTGGCGTAGCTGTTGTTGCCGGTGATGATCTCGCCGGCGATGGGGCTGCCGACGACGCCGATATACCAGGTGCCGGCGGCGGTGCCGTCTGGAATGGCGACCGTCAACTTGCGCGTCGCCGCCGCACCGACGTCCAATGCAGGCAGGTCGACCGCGCCCAGCAGCGTATCAGCCGCCGTCACTGTCGCGTCGGCGGATAGGAAGATGCGCGCGGTCGATGTGTCGGCGGCACCTGTTCCGATATTGCCGACCTCGAACTCCACCGCCTCCTGCCCGCCAGCGGAGACCGAAAGGTAGCGCAATGCCAGGTAGTTAACTACCAAATCCGGCACCGGTGCGATGGTGCTGCCGACGGTGAAGGGTATGGCATAGGCGTTGTCGCCGATCGCGACCTCGCCCAGAACGGCATCGGCAACAACACCAATATTGTAATTCCCGACAGCGACGTCCTGGGGGATGATGACACTCAGGCTGCCCGCCGCCGTCATGTTGGGATCGAGCTCGGCAATGGCGAAACTGCCAAGTAGCGTGTCATTGGCACCGATGGTGCCGTCAGCGGAGAGGTAGACCCGTACGGTGGACGTCGCCGTCGCGCTGCGTCCCGCGTTGCCGATCTCGAAATCGACGGTGACCTGTCCCCCCGGAGCGGCCGACGCGGCCCGCAGCGTAAGGTAGTTTACCACCAAATTGGGACCGGCGCTGGGCTCGACAGTGACCGTCACGGCCCGGGTGTAGCTGTTGTCGGACAGCATTGTTTCATTGCCCAAGGGATCCGCGACGACGCCAACATAGAAAACACCGGTCGGGGTGTCGGTGGGAATAGTCACCGTCATGGTCCGCGCCGCCGTGGCCTCGACCGTGAGGGGCGGGACTGTGAAGGTACTCAGAAGGGTATCTTCAGCCGATATGTTACCGTCCGCCGAAAGGTAGACTCGCGCGTTCGTCGTCTTCGACGTCTCGGTGCCGAGATTGCGGATATCGATGCTGATCGTCGTCGTGTCGCCGGCGACAATAGTCGGCTCCAGCCCGAGCGCGCTGATAGCCAGATTGGGAGTCGTGGCGATCAGTGTCCACTGACCGAAACCGCGTTCTGCGCTGTTGTCCGCTGCCCGATTGTGCACAACCATCTGACCGGGGAACGTCGCGAGGTCCGCCATACCGTACTGGGCGATGTCGTAGCCGGTGTAGCCGGACGAACCTTGCCAGGATTCGGGTGCGGCGAGCCAGCGGTACGTGGCAAGACCCGCATCGTGGATCGTGTCCAACACGGTGCCGCTGCCATATACGCCGACCGCATAGGCCGGTACCCCGGTTGACATCTGCGTGAAGGCGTCCGCGACGCCGCGGAAATACGCCACATCGTAGGTGATGCCGGCGCGCGCATTGGGGTCGGCGATAAAATAGATCGCCGAGCCCGGCGTCTGGTGGACATTCGCCGCGTAGGTATAGGCATCATGGCCGTCGATAAAACCGTTTCGATATCCGAAGGTGGAGGCATCGCCCGTAAGTTGACCGGCCAGTGGCGTGTCGTAGCTGAGCCAGGCGCCATCGGTCAGCCGGGCCGTGGACTCATAGACCGAGACGATACCGACGCCAGCGCTGGTATAGTCGACAGCCAATAATGTGGTGAGATAGCCAGCCAACCCGCCACCAAGATGGTTGATGACGAAGGAATAGCCATGAGCCGCCAGCGTGGCACCGGAGACGGTGGAATAGCGGTCGAAATCCACGCCCTCGATACTCATGCCATGCGCTCCACGGGAGGAGATGCGGCCTGAAAACTGCGTAAAGCGATGACGGTATCGCCCAGCCGCTGGTGCAATTGACCTTGGAGGAAACCCTGGTTGGGGCGCGATGGTACTGCGGTCAGTGCCATTTCATCCGCGTGCCCCGGGCTTCGTCGATTGCGGCGATCGCCCATCCGCTGTTCACCACCAAGCTGAGGTAGAGATCCATCAGGAGGGAAAACGGGGTCAGCCCGACATCATCGTCCTGAACCAGGGAATAGATGACGGCAGACATGAAATTGAGCAGCGCGATGCCGACCAGCCAGACCACCACGCCGCCGAGTTCAACGCCGACCGCGGCGGCAACCGCGATCCAGGCCCAAAATCCAAAATTGATCAAGGGGATCAAATAAATATCAATTGTATAACAAGCGGCTACGACGTGCCCTAGCCGTGGATTCTTGTTGACCGAATGGCTGCGCAGGTCGCGAAAATAGATGCGCAGAACTTGCCAGGTGCCGCGCATCCAGCGATAGCGCTGGCTCATCAGGCTGTCGAAGGTGCTGGGTCCCTTCGTGAACGCAACCGCGCGCGGTTCGTAGACGACCTTGCCGCCGAGTGCCAGGCAGGACAAGGAGAGCTGAAAGTCCTCAGCGAAGGTCTCACCCGACAGCGGGCCGAATACCTTGCCGGCATCCTCGCCGTGGCTTGCCACCGGGCGCTCGTTGCACGGCAGCGCCGCTACCTCGTCAAGCGCCGAGCGTTTGTACAGGCCGATCGCACCGGGAACGATGGTCACGATACCGAATTGGCTCATCGCCATGCGCATGCCACCGTTGCCGAGGACATATTCCAGCGCTTGCAGGCGCATCAGCGTGTTGATGCGATTCCGGATCGTCACCTGGCCAGCGACGCCAACAATCGTTGGGTCCTGCTGCATGCGGGCCACCGCGATCCACAGGGTGTCGGGCGCCAATCGGGAGTCGGCATCAACGCAGAGGAGCAATTCGCCGGTGGAGTGGTGAAAGCCGAAATTCAGCGCGCTCCACTTTCCGCCATTTGGCTTGGAATGGACGCGAACCACGCAGTGCGGATACTTTCCCTCGTGCCGCTTGGCGATCGCGTAGGTGTCGTCCTTCGAGCCATCGTCGATGACGACCACCTCGTAGTGCGGGTAGTCCAGCGCAATCAGCGAGCGCATCGCCGCGTCCATCGTCTCGGCCTCGTTGCAGGCCGGCACAAGGATGGACACGAAGGGCTGGTGCGCCGCCTTCTGCGGTGCCAGGCCCAGCGTCTTGTAGAACCCCATGAACGCGATCGGGTGCACCAGGCACCAACGCACCATCGTCATCAGCAGCAGCGTGGCGAACAACACATTGGCGATTACGCCGACCGTGCCCATCACCCCCACGTCGAGCATACCGTCGGCCAGGTTGAAGGGGAGGGTCAGGGTCAGGAATACCGCGTAGATTATGGTGACCAGCATCAGGGTGGTGACGAGCCCAACGGGCAACTCGCGCTTGATCGATCGGAACTCGGCGGTGGCGCCCTGCATTACTTTCACGCCCCCCTGCCTACTTGCCAACGAGACGCAGCGGGTATGCTTCCGCACTCATGCCGGGCCCGGACCCGGCGGACTTGGCCATCGGATGGCGCTCGGCGGTGCCTTTTATGGTGGCGCGTAGACGGTCAACGACGATGGTCAAGATGCCTAGCACCAACAGCACCAGGCTCGCGCGCAGGCGCATGTCGTCGAGCAGCCACGGTCGCCACAGCAGATTTACCTTCACCACGTCGCGGCCCGATCCGAGCAACCCAATTGCGTCCTGCGGCAGTTGCACGTCGAAGACGGCCAGCACCCGTCCGGGGTCGGTCGCCGCCGTTTCTGCAGAGCGAAAATTGCCCTGGAAGTAGCGCTTCAGAACGGGATGCTGCATGGCGAACATCACGGTTCCGGCGCCGGCGATGCTGGCAACCTCGGACTCCGGGATCAGGATCTTGGCTTCAAAGCCGGTTCCGGTTGACAGCGCGAGCACCGGGGCGCCGTCTGGAACAAGCCCCGGCGAAGTGTGACGGTAGACAACGCGACCGGCGAATGGGGCGATGATCTGCTGTGCCGCGACCGCCCGCCCGCGCTCGGCGGTCAAGGTGGCGACCTGGCTCTGGGCAACCTGGACCTCCCGATCCAGCCGGGTGCGGGCCCGCAGACGGTCCTGGTCGATCTGTTCGGCAAGGTCGGCCAGTCCGGCCGCGAGTGCGGTCAGCGACTGCCTGGTCGCATCCATATTGCTCGTGACAATCGCAAGCTGCTCGGCGAAATTGGCAGACTCGCGTACCGACTGTTGATCCAGAAGCGCTATGCGCGTGAGCAACGCGGTGATCGACGTCTCAAGCCGCGCACGCTCTTGCTTCAACGAGAGCACAGCCGTGGTGCGTTCGTCGATCAGCTGGCCAGACGCGAAGCCGTGCTTGCGCAGAGCATTGACCCGGCCGAGTTGACCGGCCGCAATCAGCAGTTGCGGTTGCAGCCCCTGGAGGGCCGCGCGTGCTGCGCTGATCTCGTTGCCGAGTTGCATCCGCTCGCGCTCGGCGCGGGTCGCGGCATCGATCTGGCTGCGCCCGAGTTCGCGGTAGGCTCGGTCGAACTCGACCTGGAATTGCAACTGCTGGGCGATCTGCGCGCGCTGCTGCGCTTGGCGCTGCAGCAGTGCCGGATCGATCTCCAGTGGGCGAGCCCTGAGCGCCTCGACCCTGGTGCCGGCCTCGCCGATCTGGCTGTCGATGACTTGGAGCTGGGTGCCGAGAGTGGGGGGGTGATACTCGGCCAGCACCGCGTGCTCGGCTACTTCGTCCCCCCGGGTCATGGTGATATTCGCGTCACGCCGGGCATGTACAACGAACAGAGCGCCGCCATCGACGATGCCATTGCGATCGGCAAAATGGTTCAGCGCCCAGCTGGCGCACACGCCCAGCAGGCCAACCACGATGAGGATCGCGCCGACGCGGATTGCCCGCGACGAGCCCGGCAGGTTGCCCTTGTTGCGCCGCAGCCATACCTGGGTCGCGTAGGATGCGCAGAACAACACGAAACCAACGAACCCGCTGAAAATCGCGATCCGGAGAATGGAACTGCTGTCGACAGATAGCATCGATCGCCCTTTCTGGCGTTGCGCTGAATACGCCAGGGATGTCCTGGTCCGAAAATAAGCAGGCGGTTTTCCGATTCCTCGACCGCTGGGGGCGTGACACCCCCTTCGTAAATTTGGAATGTAGATTTAATTTGTCTTAACAATCTTACAGAATGTGCGGCTGGCTGGAGGGTTTGAACGGCCGGCCAAGTAGCGCATCCCACATTTCGGTGTGAGTGGGTTTTGGCGGCGTCGCCCTATTTGCCCGGGCGCTACGACGGAAAACCATGTGCCGTCGGCATCGCTGCCCGGCTACGCAAGCGTAATTGGTGGTCACGGTGTTCCAGTTGTCGTCTACGCCACCCGCGGTTGACCGAACCAGCTGCGATGCCTGTTACCCGGTGCGCCGTCTGGCCAGAACTCTCGTTCCCCGCCTCAGCCCATCCAGGGCGGCGTCGGCAGCCCTTTCTCCCGCAGGAAATCGGGATTGAACAATTTCGACTGATAACGCGCGCCGCCGTCGCACAGGATGGTGACGATGGTGTGGCCCGGGCCCATCGCCCTCGCCACCCGGATCGCCGCGGCGACATTGATCCCGGCGGAGCCGCCGATCGACAGGCCTTCGTGGATCAGCAGGTCGAACACCTGTTCCAGCGCTTCGGGGTCGGGGATGCGGACGGCGTCGTCGATTGGTGCGCCGTTGAGGTTTTCCGGCACGCGGGACTGGCCGATGCCTTCAGTGATTGAGCTGCCTTCCATGCTGAGGTCGCTGCCTTTGACCCAGCCGTAGAGGGCGCTGCCTTCGGGGTCGGCGAGTACGATGCGGATTTTCGTGTTGCGTTCTTTCAGGGCCATGGCGACCCCGGCCAGGGTGCCGCCGGTGCCGCAGGCGCAGGTGAAGGCGTCGATTTTTCCCTCAGTCTGTTGCCAGATTTCCGGGCCGGTGGTGGCGCGATGGCCTTCGCGGTTGGCCAGGTTGTCGAACTGGTTGGCCCAGACGGCGCCCATTTCCTCGGCCAGGCGGCGGGAGTAGTGCACGTAGTTGCCGGGGTCGCGGTATGGCTTGGCGGGGATAAGCCGCAGGTCGGCGCCGATCATGCGCAGGAAGTCGATTTTTTCGCGGCTTTGGGTTTCCGGCATGACGATGACGCAGCGATAGCCCTTGGCGTTGCCCACCAGGGTGAGGCCGATGCCGGTGTTGCCGGCGGTGCCTTCGACCACGGTGCCGCCGGGTTTGAGCAGGCCCCGCCGCTCGGCGTCTTCGATGATCGCCAGGCCGGCGCGGTCTTTCACCGAGCCGCCGGGGTTCATGAATTCGGCCTTGCCCAGGATGGTGCAGCCGGTGGCGGCCGAGGCGCGGCGCAGGTGGATGAGGGGGGTGTTGCCGATCGCGGCTTCAAGCCCAGATGCGGGGCGCGGTGCGGCGATGGTCACGGATGGCATTGTCATGCAAGGTTTCTCGATTCTTTGCCGTCGTTACCCGGCCCGGGCCGGGCTTGTCGCTACATCATCATGCGGAGTTGCAGAATGGTCGAGAACATTTCCCCCGAAGAGGTATGGGAGGCGCTGCGGCAGGACCCGCAGGCGCAGCTGGTGGACGTGCGCACTGATGCCGAGTGGACCTATGTGGGTTTGACCGACCTGGCGGAGGCGGGCAAGCAGCCGGTGCTGATCGCGTGGCAGGTGTTCCCCAAAATGGAGGTCAATGCCGGCTTCGTCGTCCAGTTGCAGCAGGCCGGCTTCACGCCAGAGCACCACATCTACTTCCTGTGCCGTTCCGGCGTGCGCTCTCTGGCGGCGGCGCAGGCGGCGCAGGCCGCGGGGTTCGCGCATGTCTACAACGTGGCCGACGGGTTTGAGGGCAACGCGGATGGCGACGGCCATCGCGGCCTAGTCGCCGGCTGGAAGGCATCGGGCCTGCCGTGGCGCCAGCGATGAGCGACCCGGCGGCAAGCGAGACGCTGGCCGCAGAGATCGGCAGCACCTACGATGCGGTGCCGTACGATTCTGGGGCGACTGAGGCGCTGTCGCTGGCACGGGTTTGCGGCGCGGCCGCGGTGCTTGGGGTGCCGCCACCCGCGGGTGGCTCGCTCGAGGTCCTCGATATTGGCTGCGGCGGCGGGGCACAACTGCTGCTGGCGGCACAGGAAGGGGCCGCGCGGCTGGTGGGCATCGACGCCTCCGCGGATGCCTGCGCGCGGGCCAGGGTGCGTGGCGCGGGGCTGGGCGAGCGCTGGCGCATCCTGCACGCCGACGCCGCCGGAATGGACCCGGCGGATTTGGGCCGGTTCGACGTGATCTACCTGCTCGGCACGCTCTACATCATGCCACCGCCGGCCCGGATCCGGGCGCTGGTGCTGCTGGCATCCAGCTTGAAGCCGGGCGGCGTGGCAGTGATCAACTACTACACCGGCGTCATGGGCCTGGTGCGCACGCGTTTGGGGCGGGTGCTGCACGGCTCGAACGATTCTGCCTGGCCCCTGCAGCAGCAATTGGCGACGGCCCGCGGAAACCTCCAGGCAATCGCCGACGTGGTACCGGCGCAAGGGTCGACGCGTGACGTTGTGCTGGCTGTGGTGAACAGCATGCAGAACGGCGCCGATACGGTACTGTTCCACGAGGCTCTGGGGCCGGTCTACGACCCAGTGCATACCGGTGAGGTGGCGGCGGCGCTGGCACCGCAGGGTCTCGTGTTTCTCAACTATATCACCCCCATTTCAGTGCAACTGGCGGCCGGGTCGGCCGGCGCGGCCCGCACGGCAGATGCGTGGGATTTCGCCTCGGGCGGCGGCTATCGCACCGCGTTGTTCATGCGCTCCCTGGCCGAGGGGCCGAGGAGTGAGCGAACAAGCCTGACGGGGGTGCGGCACGAAGACGTGGTGTGGTCCACCGGGTTGCGGCCGGTCGTGGTGCCGGGCGCGGCGGCAAGCTTTGAGATACCCGGGCGCGGTGGCATGCAGGCGAACACTCCGGCAGCCCATGCGATCCTCGACAGCCTGATTGCCGCGCCGCGACGCTGGTCAGCGCTGCGCGCGGCGGCTCTCGCCTGGCTTAAGGCGCGTGGCGAGACATCGCCAGACGGTTTTGGCACGGACCTCGACACCGCGATCGATGACCTGCTGGTGCTGATGTGGCAGAATGACATGGCCTGGCCGGCATGGCAGCAAGCGGCCTGAGGGCTGTCAGCCCTCAGCACGTTCCAGCGCCCGGGCCATGCGCGGCTGGCGGCGCCAAGCATAGGCACAGGCGAGAAGGGCCACCGCGCAGCCGGCGATGACCGGCCATCGCAGCCCGCCCAACTCGGCCGCAGCGCCATAGATCAGCGCGCCGAGTGCCGGGCCGGCGCGCCCGGTCATGCCCCACAGGCTGAGCGCGCGACCCAGCATGGGGCCCGAGGTGCCGGACTGGATCAGCGTTTGTGCCGAGATGCCGTGCATGGTTGTGGCCGCGCTGAGAACACCGGCGACCGCGCAGGCGAAGCCGAAATGTCCGGTGGCGACGAAGCCTGCGGTGCATAGGACCAAGACAAATCCTGAGACGACGGTGAGCATGGATAGTCCGGTCAGCTTGCCGCGCAGCCCGATCGCCATGCCGCCGACAAAGGCCGAGGCGCCCATGATGCTGGACAGGAGCGCCAGGCCCGATGCCCCCTGGCCGAACACTTGGTCGACATAGGGTGGCAGCATTTCCTGGATCGGCCGCGCCAGCACCGCGAGCACGCCGGCGAAGATGAACAGCGGGCGCATGCCGGGATGGCGGGCGATGTAGAGCAGCCCGTCGAGCGTTTCGCGCAGCATCGAGCCGGTCGGGGCGTGGCCGCGCCGTGTGGCGGGGTCGAGCCGGAGCGCCAGCATCGAGGCGCAGGCGATGAGATAGGCGGCGCAGTTCACCGCGATCGCCGGCACCACCCCCCAGAAGGCGACGATGACGCCGCCGATGCCGGGGCCGACGGAGCGGCCGAGGTTCCAGGTGAGCGAATTGATCGCCACGGCCGCCGGCAGGTCGGCGCGCGATACCATGCCGGGCACGAGGGATTGGCGGGCCGGTTGGGCGAAGCTGCCGGAGATGCCGGTGAGGACGGCCAGCACCGCCAGGATTTCGATGCGGATCCAGCCGGTGACGACCAGCAGGATCAGGATTGCCGAGTGGGTGGCCACGATCAACTGGGTAATCTGGGTCAGCCGCACGCGGTCCATGCGGTCGGCGATAGCACCGGCGAAGGGCGAGACGATCACCGAAGGGGCAAGGTTGCAGAAGGCCAGGATGCCGACCCAGAGCGGCGAATGGGTGAGCTGCCAGGCCAGCCAGTCGACCGCGATCTGCTGGATCCAGATGCCGGTCCAGCAGGTCAGGCTGGCGCCGTAGAACACTGCGGTGTTGCGCTGGCTCAGCACGCGGCGGATGGAGGCGAGGTTGGCCACGAGGGGGGGAAACCGGGCGCGGCCGGCCGGTCAGGGTTTCGGCCGTGCCGGGGGAACGGTGGTGATGATCGGCGTCGGCGCGTCGGGCGTGCTGGCGACGTTGTTCGCCACCCCACGCAGGCAGTCGTCGAGCAGGCGATCGCGGGCGAAGCGGGCTGACAACAGACCGACCGAGGCGCCAGGCGAGCCGGTGGAGGAGAACATCGCGTCGCGCGTGCCGCCGGCATAAGTGTCGCTGCGATACAAGTCGGCGCGGTTCTGGCGGTCGTAGACCTCGTCGGCGCGCTGGCGACAGGCGGCGGCTTGGGCGGCGCTGGGGCGCGGGCCGGTTGCGGGTGCGGCGCAGCCTGCAAGAACCGCGGCGGCGAACACCACTGCAAGGACGAGGGGTCGCGGGGTCATGCGCAGGCTCCGGCATTTGTGACGGGGGAATGGTTTGGGCGGGCCAGCAGCAGGCATTGGCCAGCGCGAGGTCGGTGGGCGGCGCGCGGCCCACGCCGCCACGAGGTCACACGGCCGCACCGAGGGCAGCGGCTCCGGCGGCGCGTCGAACAGTTGGGTGTGTGCGGCGCTGGCGGACTCGGCCATGCGCACACGGGAATCGGGACGGGTCATCTGAAACAGGATGGACCCGCCGCGCCGGCCGCGCCACCCTTGCCGGCGCGCGCCTGATCTTCGGCGCACCGGCGGCGCAACGTCGGGCGGATGGACGGACCATAGCGCCGGTTGACCGCCCCCGGCCGCCGCCGCATCGTCGCGCGAGCAGGAGAACCCCCCATGAACGACGCCGCCATGACCAGTGCCATGACCATCACCTCGCCCGAGGATGTTGGGCTGTGCAGCCAGCGGCTGGCGCGCATCGACGCGTGGCGCGACGACCTGGTGGCTGGCGGGCGCTTTGCCGGCGTTTCCACCCTGGTGGCGCGGCGTGGCCAGGTGGCGCATTGGGGGATGAGCGGGCTGGCGGACAAGGAACGTGGGGTGCGCATGGCGCCCGACACTATTTTTCGCATCTATTCAATGTCCAAGCCGATCACCTCGGCGGCCATTATGATGCTGTACGAGGAAGGGCGGTTTCAGCTCGACGACCCGATCAGCCGCTTCCTTCCGGCGTTTCGGGGCAGCCGGGTGGCGGTGGGCGGCAGCCGCGGCAAGGTAGAGACGGTGCCGGCGGAGCGCGACATCAACTTTCGCGACCTGCTGACGCATACCTCGGGGCTGACCTATGGCTTCATGGAGTCGACGCCGGTCGATGCGATGTACCGCGACGGCAAGCTTGCCGATTTTGGCCATCCCAACGGCGAATTGATGGAAACCGTTGAAAAACTGGCGAAACTGCCGTTGATCGCGCAGCCGGGGAAGGCTTGGAACTACTCGGTTGCAACCGACGTGCTCGGCGCGCTGGTGCAGGCGATCTCGGGCCAGCGCTTTGGCGAATTCCTCCAGCAGCGCATCTTTGACCCGCTGAAGATGGGCGACACGCATTTCATTGTGCCGGAGGATAAGCGCGGCCGCTTTGCCGCCAACTATGTGCCGCATCCCAAGGGGGGCGTGATGCTGTTCGATGACCCCGCGACCAGCCGCTATCTCGGTGATCGGAAGATGGAGTCGGGCGGCGGCGGGCTGGCCTCGACCACCGGCGACTACCTGAAGTTCTGCATGATGATGCGCAACAAGGGCACGCTGGGTCATGCGCGCCTGCTGGGGCGCAAGACGGTGGAATTGATGACGATGAACCACTTGGGCGGCGACATGGGCGATATGGGGCAGGCGGGGTTCAGTGAAAGCTCGTATCTCGGCATCGGCTTCGGGCTGGGGTTCTCGGTGATGCTTGACCCGGCGAAGGCGCAAATCCTGGGCTCGGTGGGCGAATACGCCTGGGGCGGGGCGGCGAGCACGGCGTTCTGGATCGACCCGGTTGAGGATATGATCGTGATCATGATGACGCAGTTGATGCCGAGCAGCACCTTTCCCATTCGTAAGGAGCTGCGGGTGTTGAGTTATCAGGCAGTCATGGATTGAAGGAAGCAGTTCTTTTTTGAAAAAAAGAACCAAAAAACTTTTGTCCGTTAGCACGGATCTTATGGATGAAAGTCTTTTTGCTTCTTTTTCTACAGAAAAAGAAGATTCTTTTCTAAGCTGATTCTAGGCTGCGGATCATGAAACGCGCCGCTGCGCCATAGCTTGCCAGCTTCGCTGCCGGAAGTGCGGCGGGCGCAAACCCCTGGCGCGACCAGAATGTCGGCGATGCTCCGACAGCGATCAGGTCCATGCGGATGATATCGATGGCGCGGGCGTGTGCGGCGAGATGGGCGACGATGGCGGCTGCGGCGCCGCTGCCGCGGGCGCTTGGGTGCAGGGCGAGGTCGTGGATGTACCACGTGGCCGGGCAGGCGGGCAGCGCGGCGAGGAGGGTGTTGAGCGCGGGCGGATCGTCGGCGTGCCAGGGGTGGCTGATGACGTAGCCGGCAAGGCCGGTGGGGCCATGCAAGACGTGGCAGCCCGCGGGGGAGAGCGCCAGGCGTTCGGCGAAGATTTCGGCGTCTTCGGGGTGGTCGAGGTGGATGCTGTTGCCGAGCGGTTCGACGGCGGCGAGGTCGGCCGGGCGCATCGGGCGCCAGTCAGGCGACATCGGCTGCTTCGGATTCGGGGGGGCGCAGGCGGGGGGGCAGGGTGGCGAGGCTTTCGCGGGTGTCGAAGTCACGCAGCACGGCGTCGTCGTTGACGTCGATTTCGGCGACCACCTCGGCGTGCTGGCGGATCACCGCCCGGCCGCCGCCGCCGTCGCCGGTCATGGCGAGCAGGTCGGGGAAGAATTTCCGGTCCCACAGGATGGGGTTGCCGAGCTGGCCCTGGTGGGTGGGCACGGCGATCAGGCGACCTTCATCCCGGTCGTGGGCGGCGAGCAGGCGGTCGAGGATGCGGCCGGTGACCAGCGGCATGTCGCCGAGGCAGACGATGGCGGCGCGGGCTTCGGGCGGGACGGCGGCGATGCCGGATTTGAGGCTTTCGGACAGGCCGGCCGCGTAGTTCGGGCTGGGCACGAAGGTGACGGGGCGGCCGGCCAGTGCTGCCATGATGTCGTCGGCGCGGTGGCCGGTGACGACGATCACCGGGCGGGCGGCCGAGGACAGCACGTTGTCGACCACGCGGGCGATCATGGGTTTTCCGGATTGGTCGGTGACCAGAAGCTTGTTCCACGGCGCCATGCGGGTGGATTTTCCGGCCGCCAGCACAACGGCGGCGATGGTCGATTTTGGTGCGGCGGGGGCGGGGATGTCCGGCTTACCGGCGGCTTTGGCGCGCGGCAGGGGGCGGGCATCGGTGTCTTTCAGCAACCCGCCGACGCCCATGGCGGCGAGTGCGTCGCGATCGACAGGCAAGCCGGCGAACAGGCGGCGGAGCACCCAGTCGATGCCGTTGAGCTTCGGCGAGCGGGCGCAGCCGGGCAGGACGAGGGCGGGCTTGCCCTCGATCTGGCAGGTGCAAATCAGGTTGCCGGGATCGACCGGCATGCCGAAATGCACGATGTGCCCGCCGGCCGCCAGCACGCCGGCGGGCCCGACGTCGCGGCGGTCGACGGTGGCCGAGGCGCCGGCGATCAGCAACAGGTCGGCGCCCTCGGCGAGCATCTCGCGCAGGGAAGCGGCGATGGCGTCGGTGGTGTGGGCGCAGCGGCGGGACGGCAGCATGGTGCCGCCGAGGGCGAGGATGCGGGCTTCGGTGGCTTCGACGGTGCCGGCGAGGACCGATTCCTTCATGCCGGGCAGCTCGCTGAGCACCAGGCCGACGGTGAGGCGGCGGAACGGATGCAGCATGAAGGGCGGGCCGTTGGTGTGGGCCAGGGCCTCGGCCGCGGC
>JBBQOT010000003.1:0-18299 GCA_038331165.1 Acetobacterales bacterium | reverse complement strand
GTCTGATACCGGTTGCGGGGCGTCGACGCATGGTGGGGTGGCGAGGCATCGCGGACCTGCTGGACGAGCAGCGCTGGTCGGGGATTAAGTCGCCGAAGCTCGAACTCCCGGTTTCCCCTTCCGTATCCACCCAGGCAATGCTGTTGGCTGATGGGCCAGCCCACCTGGCGGCACAGTGACGGGGAGCGTGGAGCATGCAATGGCCCGACCGACAGACGCCGTCGCTCCCGCGACGCGTGCTGGTGCTGCTCGGCCACCCACGTGGCCGTCGCAGCCTGAACGGCGCTCTTGCCGAAGCCTATGCCGAAGGGGCGCGCGAGGCCGGCTGGTCGGTGGCGTGGATCGATCTTTCCGAAATGACGTTCGATCCCGATGTTTGCGAAGTCAGTCCCCGCGCCCAGCCGCTTGAGCCCGACCTGGAACGGCTGCGCAGCGAAATCACCTATGCCAAGCATATCGCATTGGTCTACCCGACGTGGTGGGGCGTCACCCCGGCACGCATGAAGGGGGCGCTCGACCGCGTGCTGTTGCCCGGTTGGGCATTCCGGCAGATCGAGGGCGGATCCGGCTACGAGGGGCTGTTGGGCGGGCGCACCGCCGAGATCCTGACCACAATGGATACGCCCGCCTTCGTCTACCGCTGGATCTACGGCGCGCCCGGCTCCCGCGCCATGGCGCGCGCGACCCTGGGGTTCTGCGGCGTCGAGGTGACCCGCATCACGCGATTCGGCCCGGTCGCGCCTGCCGACTGCGCCCGGATCGGTCGATGGATCGGCCAGGCGCATGCCCTCGGGACGCGGCTGCGCCACGGGCCGCGCAGCGTGTACGGGCGCGCGATGGCTGTGCTTGCGCCATGGGTCACGGCAACGCGGCTCCAGTTTCACCCGATGGCTTTCCTTGCATATTTGGTGGGCGCGCTCGTGGCCGCCGACGGTATTCCGCTCAACCCCATTTCCTTCTGGCTCGGCTACGCCGCGGCGTTCCTGCTCGAGGCGGCGGCGGTCTTCGTCAATGATATCGGCGACTTCGAGAGTGACCGCCGCAACCGGTTCTGGGGCCCGATGACCGGCGGCTCGCGCGTGCTCGTGACGGGCGCGCTGACACACGCCGCGCTGAAGCGGGGGGCGGCGCTGGCGTTGTTGCTGTCGCTGATGACGGCGGGGGCGCTGCTGATCCAACCCGGCGTCACGGCGGGGGCCGTGGTGGCGGTCTACGGTGCCCTTTTGGTGCTCGCCATCGGCTACACCGCGCCGCCCTTGAAGCTCTGCCACAGGGGCCTCGGTGAACTGGATGTCGCCCTGACCCACAGCTTCGGAGTGCTGATGCTCGGGGCCGTGGCCCAAGGGGCGGGAGTCGCGGCGTCCGGCCCACTCCTGCTGGCTATACCGCTGGCGCTTGCCGTGCTGCCGGCGATCATCCTGTCGGGCGTCCCCGACCGGGATGCCGACCTCGCCGCGGGCAAGCGCACGCTGGTGGTGCGGCTTGGCACGCGGCGCGCGCTCGGCCTTGCTGCGGTCTCAGCCGTCGCCGCCGCGGCCGCCGCTGTGGCGCTTCGCCACTTGGGCGGCGTCGAGGCACTCGCGGGGATCGAGATCGGGGCCTCGCTGAACGCAATCTTCCTCGCCGGCATGATCGTGCGCGAGACGCGCCGCGGCGACCGCGCCCGCCGGATCGACGGCCTGCTCGCCGGAGCGCTCGGCTACATCCTCTGGTTCTGCGTCGTCCCGCTGTTGAACCTGCTGTGACCCCCCACATCGCACATGCATTTGCGCGCCGAGCCGGGTTATCGCTCGCCACTGGCACGACCTTCACCCGCAGCGGTGTCTGACTACCTCTCGGTCCCGACCTCCGGCTCCTGGATCAATGCCGCCGAGGGGACCCTGGTCGCGCGCGCTTCCGCGCGACGGCCAAGCCCCTGCACCTTAACCGTAAGAAAACCAGCGGGTTTCCAAATGCCGTCGGCCTTTGGCGGGTCCCCGTCGGTGCGGCTTCGCGTCGCGACGGCAGAGCCCTGGTCTTGGCTTTCTCCATCGGTCAATCACTAGAAGGGTTGGTAGGACTTTGCTCGGGGGCGGCAGGTCCGCTTGATAACGGCCCATTCCTCGTCCGACAGGTCGCTGGGATACCGCAGCTTGCTGCGGTCATATCGGCTGCGGTTCTCGGTCGTCCACATGCGCAGGCGCCTGCAAATCGGATCACAAGCAAGCGAATAATACCAACCATACTAGTGATTGACCGATCCAGAAAGGCAAGGCCAGGGCTCTGCCCTGGACCCGCCAAAGGCCGGTGGCCTTTGGAAACCCATTTTATTTCAATAGCATGAGGTCCAGGGGCTCGGCCCCTGGTGGGTCCAGGGCAAAGCCTTGGCCTTGTCCGGCCATGGGTCACTCCAAACGGTGGCTGGTATAATAACTGACGTAATCGATTCAAGATGATCTTGGACAGACACTGAGGCCGGGCTGCCGACGGCCATGCCGCCGAACACCGCGCGATCGAAGATCAGGGCCTGGTGCGGCACCAGATAGGGCTCCGGAAAGCGGACACCCATCAAGCGGTCCGGGAGCCTGTGTCCATAGAGGTATTGGAAGTATCCCGGCACCTCGATCCGCGCCACTGCACGCACGCTACCGTCCGCGCGCGCCGACAGCCGCCAAGATCGCCGCCGCCTGAGCGGTTCCGAGGAACGCCGACAGCGCCGCAAGCAGCCCCGCGGAGCCGATTTCGCGTTCGATCCGCGCCCGCACCAATGCCGCCTCGGCCCAGCGCCGCAGCGTGGCGTAGCGCAGCAGCAGGTCCTGCATCTGCCACCCGCGCGCCTGGCTGGCCGGCAGCATGTCGAGCAACACCGCGAGACCATCGACGGGCACGCAGCGCCAGAAATTGTACAGCCCGTGGAAGCCGAAGCTCGGCGCCGGGTCGATCTCCATCTCCACCGCGAACCGCCGTGCCGTCTCGGGCGGAGGGAACCGCATGCCCAGCCGTTCCAGCGCCGGCCGCCAGGTGGCGCCGATGCGCACATCCTCCGGGTGTCCGGCCGGAAAGGCATCGCCGGCCAAGACGGCCAGCAGCCGGCGCGAGCGCAACGAAAACCCGCCATTGCCCACCTGCTCGCCCGGCCTGGCCCGCGGCCAGGGCGCGCCGATGTAGTCGAAGCCGCGGAACCCGCTCTCCCGGCGCGCGCCGTCGATCACGTGGCCATCCCACTGCACCACCAGTGCGAAATCGGTTTCGATGTGCGCCGCCAATCCCTTCAGCATGAACGCCGAATAAGCCCGGGCGTCGGCGAGCGGCGCGATCCGCCGTACCGCGATCACTGGATCTTTCACTGCCGCATCAGCCAACGCTGCGTCCGTGAGCAACAGCGCCGCGGCGAAATCGCACTGGTCGAGCGATAGCCGCATCGCCCGCAGCGCCAAATGCGGCTGCGCGCAGTCGATGCAGCACAGCGTGACGTCGTTCAGGTTCGGCCTAATCAAGCCAAGCGGCCTGGCAAGGTAAGGCCTGGGCTTTGCACTGGACCCACCAAAGGCCGACGGCCTCTGGAAACCCATATATACAAGGTCCAGGGGCTTGGCCCGTCGCGCGAAGGCGCGCTCGGGACCTGGTGGGTCCAGGGCAACGCCCTGGCCTTGCCGAGAGACCTGTGTTTCGCTGCGGCGATCGTTATCACTGCGCCCCCCGCGCATGAATCGCGGCCCGCAGCGCCGCCCCGTCGCCGCCCATCTGCGCCAGCCGCCGCGCCGCCGCTGCCGCGCCCACCTCGGCCTCCACCGCCAGCAACACCACCAGCGCCTCGCGCCAGCGCTGCCGGGCGACATAGGCGGCGATCAGGAAATCCGCGCCGTCGCCGCGCAGCCAGCCGGCCGGAAGCTGTGCCACCAGCTCCGGCAAGTCTGCTTCGTGCAACGATCGCCACAGATGGTGCAGACCGTGGAAGCCGAAGCATGGCCCGCCATCGCGCGCCGGCGCCACTGGCTCCATTTCGACCGAAAAACGTCGCGCGGTGGCCGGGCCGGCGAAGCGCATCCCGTTTGCCTCCAGCGCCGGCCGCCAAATGCGGCAGATCAGCGCATCCTCGGGGTGTCCGGGTGGAAACGCCGGGTCTGCCAGCGCCTCCAGCAACCGGCGCGAGCGCAACGAGAACCCGCCATTGCCGACCTGCTGCCCCGCCGGGCGCCAGGTCCATGGCGCGCCGATATAGTCGAAGTCGCGGAATCCTGCCTCCCACCGCGCGCCGTCGATGACGTAGCCGTCCCATTGCACCAGCAGCACATGGCTGGTCGCCACATGGTCGAGCAGGCCCTTCAGCACGAAGGCGGAATAGGCTTGCTTGCCGTCGATGGGCGCGATCCGCCGCACCACCACCCGCGCGTCGGCGATCGGCGCATCGGTCAGCAGCAGCGCGCTGGCGAAGGCGCACTGGTCCAGCGACGCATGCAGCGCCCGCAACGCCAGCCTCGGGGTGGCGCAATCGACGCAGCACAGCGTGACATCCGCCAAGGCGATCATCCGCCCTCCCCGGTCATTTGGGACCGCCGCAAGGAACCACCGGCACCCCGTCGCGGCAAGCTTGACTTGCCACAAGCCGCGCGCTCCGCTGGCCCGGCAAAGCGGGAGCCACGCCATGACCGACCAAACCCCCATCGCCGGCCCCAGCGTCTGGGCTGGCGCCGAGCTAGCCGCCAGCGGCGACTGGGTTCGCCGGTTCGACGACCAACACCTGGCCGAAATCGACGCAGCCCTTGCCGGCATGAAGCGTCTGGGCGGACCGGCGATCGGCTTCCCGCGCGAGGCCTTTCCGCTGCCGCACACCGCTGCGTTGCTGGCGGACGTCTCCGCCGAACTCGAAGACGGCCGGGGTGCCGTGCGCCTGCGCGGCCTGCCGGTCGGGCGCTATGCCGCCGACGATCTGCGCCGCATCTTCTGGGGCCTCGGCCGCCATCTCGGCACCGCGCTGTTCCAGAACGCGCGCGGCGAGGCGATGGGCGAGGTGCGCGACGAAACCAAGCTGGCAACCAAGACTTTCGATGCCACCGAGGAGGGTCAAATTGCCTCCGCCCGCGCCCGCTCGCGCTCCACCGGCCCGCTGCGTTGGCACACCGACCGGTGCGACGTGATCGCGCTGTTATGCGTGCGCAATGCCATGGATGGCGGCATTTCAAAGCTCGCCTCCATCCCGGCGATCCACAACACCATGCTCGCCCGCCGACCCGACCTGCTGGCGCTGCTGTGCCAGGACTACTGGCGCTCCCGCCCCGCCGACGAGGACGGCATGGCCGGCGGTAACGTGTTTGCCATGCCAGTCTTTGGCTTCGCCGGCGGCAAGATCACCAGCCAGTACTCACGCACCTATGTGGAGCAGGCGCAGCTTGTCGCCGGCGTGCCCGCGCTGTCGGCGGCGCAGAACGAGGCGCTCGACATGCTCGCCGCGATCGCCGAGGAGCAATGCCTGCACTCGGCGTTCGAGGATGGCGACATCCAGCTGCTCAACAACCACCTGATCTATCACGGCCGCACCGCCTATGCCGACGACGCCCCCTCGGGCCGCGACCGACTGCTGCTGCGGCTATGGCTGTCCACCCCCAATAGCCGCCGCCTGCCCGACGGGTTCGAGACGCTGTGGGGCAGCACCGCGGCCGGTGCGGTGCGCGGCGGCGTGGAGCAGCCGGACAACGGCACCCGCATCGCCGCATGACCGCCGCCACAGGCACCTTGGCACCAAACGCCCGGGCGATCGGCCGTTCGCTGCGCATCTACCACGCCGTCGGCCGCGGCGCGGAACTGGACGGCTTCTACCGCCGCTTCCTGGCCGCCGGCGACCTGGCCTTCGACATCGGCGCCCATGTCGGCGATCGCACCGCCTGTTTTCGCCGCCTCGGCGCGCGGGTGGTGGCAGTTGAACCGCAACGTGGGCTGTCGCGCCTGCTGCACCACCTGTTCGCCGCCGACCCCGGCGTCGTGCGCGTTCCCGCCCTGGTCGGCGCGGCACCAGGGCGTGCCACCATGTGGGTCAATGCCCGCAACCCCACCATCTCCACCGCCAGCCAGGACTTCATCGCCGCCGCCGACGGCGCCGCGGGCTGGCGGGACGAGGTCTGGGACCAGGCGCTCGACCGCCCCGTGACCACGCTCGACGCGCTGGCGGCAGCGCACGGCCGTCCCGACTTCGTCAAGATCGATGTCGAGGGCTATGAGGCGCAGGCGTTGCGCGGCCTGTCTGTCGCACCGCGCGCGCTGTCGTTCGAGTTCACCACCATCCAGCGCGCCCTGGCCGCCGAGTGCCTCGGCCTGCTGTCGGCGCTCGGCTATCGCGCCTTCAACGCCAGCCTGGGCGAATCGCTCGTCTTCAGCCACCCCGCCCCGATCGCCGCCGCCGCTATGGCCGCCTGGCTCGACGCCCTGCCGCACGAGGCCAATTCCGGCGACATCTACGCCACAACCGAGGCGCACCGCATCACCTGAGCGCCGCGTGGATTGTCGGTGGGCGCACAACGGCCTTTTGGCAGGCAAGGCGAGGGCTCTGCCCTCGACCCGCCAAAGGCCGAGGGCCTTTGGAAACCCATTTTATTTCAATAAGATGAGGTCCAGGGGCTCAGCCCCTGGTGGGTCCAGGGCGAAGCCCTGGCCTTGCCTAACGAAGCTGCATTCTCTTCGCCGGTTGGTCTCACTCCAACAACCCCGCCCGGCGCAGAAAAATCGGTGCCTGAATGTTCATCGTCGCCGCCTCGCGCGCCAGGAAGCCGGGCAGCTCGGCGAGCGGCACCACGGTCAGCGCCGCGTATTCGTCGTTGCCCGCCGCCGCGTGGCGGGCGCGCAGTGCGTCGATATCCAGTGCCGTCTCGATGGCGATGCCCAGGTCGAGCACATGGCTGCCCACTCCGCCGCCCGGCCCGGGCGCTGCATGTTCCACCAGGCACAGCGGCACCGGGCTGTGCACGTCGCCGGGCAGCAGGCCCAGCTCCTCCTCCAGTTCGGTGAACAGCATGGGCAACAGGTCCACCCGCCCTTCGGCCCGCCCGGCCCCACCATCCACCGTGCCCGCAGGCGGCAACTGCCATTCGCCCGGTTGGTAGATCGCGCGGTCGGGGCGGCGGCCGAACACCACGCCTTGGGGGCAGCGCAGCACCCCGCCCACCGCCAGCGAGCGCTGCCCCAACACCGCATACAGGTCATGCCGTGCGATCTGCGCCACCTCGCGGCGATACTCGCTCCAGTGCCCGCAGATCAGCCGGGGCGTGATCACATCGGCGCAATAGATGCGGCCGTTGAACAGCTTTCCCCCGGTGAACCCCTGCGCCGCGGCCCACAGCCGGTCGATCTCGCGCTCCAGCGACGCCGGCAACGGCGGCATGGGCCGGGTGACCCACACCTGGAAATCCGGCGCCAGCTCGTGGATGATGGCGCCGCCCAAGGCCGTCAGCGCCGGAAATCGGCCCCGCGGCGCTCCACCGTGCGCACCATTCCGGCGAACTCGGCACGCCCCCATTCCGGCGTGTTGATCCGCTTGCGCAGCCGCTCGGCGGCCTTCTGCACCACGGCGGGGTCGATCGGCACCGGCTCGATGCCCATGGTGCGCGCCAGCACCTCCAGCTCGCACGCCCGTTCCATGTTCCACAGCCGAAAGAACGCGCCGTGCACCGTCGGCCCATGGGTCAGCAGCCCGTGGTTCAGCAGCACCACGCAGCTGCCGGCCTGGCAGTTCCGCGCCAGTTCCTCGCATTCCTCCTTCGAGGCCGGCACGCCGTAGGGATGATAGATCACCTCGTCGAGGATTTGCAGCGCATCCTGGCTGATCGGCCGAAGGCCCTTATTGGTCAGCGAAATCCCCGCCCCGGCCCGGGTATGCGTGTGCATCACGCAGTGCGCATCCGCCCGGCCCTTGTAGACTGCGCTATGGATGGTGAACCCGGCATTGTTGAACTTGCCGCCCTCGTCCAGCACGCGGCCGTCCAAATCCATCTTCACCAGGCTCGACGCGGTGACCTCGTCGAACATCTCGCCATAGCTGTTGATCAGGAACGCATGCGGCTCCCCCGGCACGCGCACCGACATGTGGGTGTTGATCAGGTCGGTCCAGCCCAGGTGATCGACCACCCGGTACAGCGCGGCAAGCTCGCAGCGCGCCCCCCATTCGGCATCGGTCATCGCGGGTTTCGGCTTGAGGGCGGCGGACATCGCGGGCACTCCCTGTGTTGCCCCGCCATCCTGCCCCCGCCCGCCCCCGTCGCGCAACGGCTTGACGTCCGCGCCCGCCGCCGCCACCACAGCGCCATGAGCAATCCCCTCCTGACCCCCTGGACCACCCCGTTCGGCGCCCCGCCCTTCGATGCGGTCCAGCCCGCCCATTTCGCCCCCGCCTTCGACCAGGGCATGGCCGAGCACTTGGCCGAGATCGACGCCATCGCCGCCGCCCCCGCGCGTTTCGAGGCCACCATCGTCGCCATGGAACGCAGCGGCCGCACCCTGCGCCGCGTCGCCGCCCTGTTCGGCAATCTCGTCGCCAGCCACGGCAATGCCGACCTGCAAGCCGTCGAGCGCGAGATGGCCCCCAAGCTCGCCGCCCATACCAGCCGCGTCGCCCTGCACCCCGCCCTGTTCGCCCGCGTCGCCGCCCTGCACGCCCAGCGCGCCACGCTCGGCCTTGCCCCCGACCAACTGCGCCTGCTGGAACGCAGCCATCTCGGCTTCGTGCGCGCCGGCGCGGCACTGGACGAAGCCGGCCGCACCCGCATGGCCGAAATCAACACCCGCCTGGCCACCCTGCACACCGATTTCGGCCAGAACGTGCTGCACGACGAGCGCGCATGGACCATGCCGCTCGACGAAGCCGGCCGCGCCGGCCTGCCCGGTTTCGTCGTCGAAGGCGCACGAGGGGCCGCCGCCGAGCGCGGCATGGAAGGCCACGTCGTCACCCTGTCACGCTCGCTGATCGAACCCTTCCTCACCTTCTCCCCGCGCCGCGACCTGCGGGAGATCGCCTGGCGCGCCTGGGTCGCCCGCGGCATGCACGCCGGCCCGCACGACAATCGCCCTTTGATCCCCGAAATCCTCGCCCTGCGCGCCGAACGCGCCCGCCTGCTCGGTTTCGCGCATTTCGCCGCCTTCCGCCTCGCCGACACCATGGCCGGCACACCCGAGGCGGTCGCCCGCCTCACCGACGAGGTCTGGTCCGCCGGCCGCCGCCGCGCCGGCGAGGAAGCCACCCGCCTGCTGGCCGAAGCCGCCGGCGACGGCAACAACGACCGCCTGGAACCGTGGGACTGGCGCCACTACGCCGAACGCGTGCGCCAGTCGGAATACGACCTCGACGAAACCCAGCTCAAACCGTATTTCGAACTTTCCCGCGTCCAGCAAGCCGCCTTCGACACCGCCAGCAAACTGTTCGGCCTGACCTTCACCCCCCGCCCCGACGTGCCGGTCTATCACTCCGATGTCCGCGCCTACGAAGTGAACGATGAAGACCGCCATGTCGGCCTGTTCCTCGCCGACCATTTCGCCCGGCCCGACAAGCGCAGCGGCGCCTGGATGAGCAGCTACCGCGACCAGGAAAACATGGCCGCCCACGGCGACACGCCGCAAACCCCGATCATCGTCAACAACAACAACTTTGCCCGCGGCACGCCCACCCTGCTCAGCTTCGACGACGCCACTACCCTATTCCACGAATTCGGCCACGCCCTGCACGGCCTGCTCAGCCAGGTGCGCTACCCCAGCCAATCCGGCACCTCGGTCCGCCGTGACTTCGTCGAGTTCCCCTCCCAGGTCTACGAGCACTGGCTGGAAGCCCCGCAAACCCTGCGCACCTACGCCCGCCACCACGAAACCGACGAGGCCCTGCCCGACGCGCTGATCGAGCGCCTGCTGGCCGCGCGCAGCTTCAACCAGGGCTTCGCCACCGTCGAATTCCTTGCCAGCGCCATCCTG
Source organism: Acetobacterales bacterium (assembly GCA_038331165.1). Classification (GTDB taxonomy): domain Bacteria; phylum Pseudomonadota; class Alphaproteobacteria; order Acetobacterales; family Acetobacteraceae; genus CAMDGX01. The sequence continues at coordinate 8,375 of JBBQOT010000003.1, read as the reverse complement.
GACATGGAACTGCACCTCCATCCCGACCCCGCCAGCCTCGACATCGAAGCCTTCGAAACCGCCTTCCTCGCCCGCCTCGGCATGCCCCCCGAAATCGCCGCCCGCCACCGCCCGGCGCACTTCCAACACCTGTTCAGCGGCGGCGGCTACGCGGCCGGATATTATTCCTATCTATGGGCCGAAGTGCTCGACGCCGACGGCTTCGACGCCTTCACCGAAGCCGGCGACCCGTTCCATGCCGAAACCGCCGCCCGGCTCAAAAAGATCCTCCAATCCGGCGACACGCGCGATCCGATGGAGCTCTACGTCGAATTCCGCGGCCGCCCGCCGGGAACGGCGGCGCTGCTGCGGACGCGCGGGATCGGGTAGGAAGGATCTTCTTTTTGTGAACAAAAAGAAGCAAAAAAACTTTATCCATTAGCCTGCGGACTCACCGGCAGCGCACCATCAAAATGGAAAAAGTCTTTTTGCTTCTTTTTCTTCAGAAAAAGAAGAATCCTTCCTGCCTGGCCTACTTCTTCTTCGACTTCCGCGCCGCATACCGCGCATCACGCGCCGCCTTCTGCTCGGCGGCGATCTGAAGCTGCTTGGCGCGCTCCTGGATTGCCAGCAGGCGGGCCTCCTCGGCGGCGCGAGCCTCCTCGATGGCGCGCAGCCGGGCCTCCTCGGCCTTCTGCAATTCCTGCTCGACTTTCAGCTTTGCCCGCTCGCCCTGGCGCACCTCGCGCGCCTCAGCGATCGCCTTGCGCTCGGCCATCATCGCCTGCAGGCGGGGGTCGTCGGGCTTTGGCGCCTGCAGGAAGCGCTCGGCCAGCTTCTTGCGAGCTTCGGCGGCGGTGGAAGCGCGGTCTTGAAACTTGTCGCCCTTGAAGGCCATCAGGTGCTGCTCGTCCATGTTGACAAGCGCAAAATAGCGCAAATCCGCGTCCGCTCCAATGCGTACCGACGCAAGGCACGCCAACGAAAAGCATGGGGAAGCGAAACTCACGCAACCCTACTCCAGCGGCAACCGCCGCAGGGACAGCAGGGTGAAGCTGTTCGGCAGAATGCGCATCCCGCCGGAACCGTCCGGCTTGGCGACGGTGGCCGCGTATTCCGCGGTTGTCAGGATCAGCCGCCCGGTGCGCCCATCCGCCACGCCCTGTCCGGCCAGCGGGCGCGTGCCCACTGTTTCCAGCGCCTCGTAGCGGAACGCATCGGGCTGGCGATACACCAGCACGCTCGCGGTGCCGCCGCTGGTGAAATACAGCAGCCGGTTCTGCGCGTCGTGGATCACCGTATCCAGCAGCGGCGGCACCTGGAAATTGGCGCCCGGCCGGCCGGTGAAGATGTCCACCAGCAGGCCGATCGGCGCCGCGGCGGCCGTCTGCCGCTCGGCCACGCCGCCGCGGCAGGCGACCACCAGCCGCTGGCCGAACGGGTCGAACACCAGCCCCACCGGCGCTCGGCAGCCCTCGGGCTTCCAGGTGGTGGCCACGCGGCGCGCCACCATGTCCAGCACCACGATGGCGTCGCGGTCGGCCAGCGCCACGAACACCCGCCCGCGCCGATCGGCCGCCAGCGCGCTGGGCTGCGTGCCCTCCAGCGTCATCCGCGCGGCCACGACCAGCTTCGCCGGATCGATCAGCGTCACCTCGCCGCCCTCGGCCGTGGCCACCAGCTGCCGTGTCGCCACGTCGTACAGCAGCCGCGAGGCGGCAACGGCCAGGTTGCCGACCAACTTGTAGCTGCGCTGGTCGAACACCGTAATGCCGGTGCCAGGCGGCCCGCCGGGCTTGCTTTCCAGGTTGTTGGCCGAGAAGCCGCGCAACGTCTCGCCGTCCAGCGCCACCGCGCCGCTGCCGGCGGTGTCAGGCACCTCGCCCAGTGGCTTGAACGTGTCCAGCGACAGCACGCTCAGCCCCGCCGGGCCGCGCGGCAGATACAGCCGCCGGTTCAACTCGTCGGCCACCGGCGTACCCCAGCGCCCGCCGGCGCCGCGCAGCGTGGTCGCCGACTCCAGCCGCAGCGCCAGCGGCTTTTCCGGCACGGCGGCCGGCGGCGGGGCAGCCGGCGTCGCCGGCGTCAAGATGGGTGGCGCCGCCGCGGGGCGCGGCTGCTGCGCCTGTGCGGCACCCGCCAGCACCAGCAACGCCAGGATCAGCGCGCGCATCATGCCGCCATATGCCGGGCAAAGGTGGCCATGTCGGTATTGCTGCCGCACAGCAGCACCCCCACCCGCTTGCCGGCCAGCCGCGCGCGCAACGGCCCGCACACCGCTGCCGTCGCCGCGGCGCAGGCGGGTTCGACCGCCAGCTTCAATTCCTCGAACAGCACCTGCATCGCCGCGCGCAACGCGTCGTCTCCCACGGTCACCAGCCCGTCGATGGCACGCCGGCACAGCCCGTAGCTATAGGCCTCGGTATGCGGCGCACACAGGCTGTCGGCGATCGACGACATCGCCCCCATCTTCACCGGCCCGCCAGTGGCAAAACTCTGCGCCATGCCGCTCGCCCCCTCCGGCTCCACGCCGTAGATCTCGATGCCGGGCATTGCCAGCCGAAATGCGGTCGCCACCCCCGCCGCCAGCCCGCCGCCGCCGATCGGCAGCACCACCGCATCCAACGCCCCGCTCTGCTCGGCCCACTCCGCCCCCAGCGTGGCGGTGCCCAGAATGGTGCGCAGCCCGTTGAACGGATGCACGAAGAACCGCCCCTCGGTCTTCTGCAACTCGGCCACCATGGCAAACCCGCTCGCCCCGTCGGCCGCCAGCAGCACCTCCGCCCCACAGCCCCGCGCCAGCGCCAGCCGCGCCGGGTTGGCACTGGCCAGCATCACCACCTTGGCCGGCACCCCCAGCTTCTGCGCCGCATAGGCCACCGCAATGGCATGGTTACCGGCCGAAATCGCCGTCACCCCGCGGGCCTTCTGCGCCTCGTCCAGCGTCAGGATATTGGCGAACGCCCCGCGCGCCTTGAACGTGCCCGCGTTCTGCAACAGCTCGAACTTGAACACCAGCGTCGCCCCTTGGGGCCCGGCAGCGATGCCAGCGTGGGCAAACACCGGCGTCGTTGCCACCCACGGCGCCAGCTCCACGCGCGCCGCCGCGATCATGGCCGCGGTGGGAATGGCGATGCCGTCGATGGCGGCGATCTCGTTCATGCACGCTCTCCTTCCTGCACCAGCCCCAAAGCCGGGGCCAGCGCCGCATCCACCACCGCGGCCTGATACTGCACCGCGATGTAGTCCCGGCCTGCCGCGCCCAACCGGTCCACCGCGCCGGGGTCATGATGCAGCCGCACGATCTCGCGCGCCATGCCCGCCGCCGTGTCCTGCACCAGTCCGGCCAGCGCCGGCGGCAGCCCCAGCCCCTCGGCGGCGATGGCCGTGCACAAACACGGAATCCCCGCCGCCAGGCTGTCCAGCACCTTGCCCTTGATCCCCGCCCCGAAGCGCAAGGGCGCCGCCGAAACCAGCGCGCGCCCCCACAATTCCGCCAGCACCGGGATCTGCCCCAGCACCTCCACCCGCCCCTTGGCCTGCGTCGCCGCGTCCTTCAACGCCTCCGGCATCCCGCTGCCGGCCAGCAGGAACGGAATGGTCGGGTCCTGCGCCCACACCAGCGGCATCACCGCCTCCAGCAACTCCCACGCCGCATCGCGGTTCGGCGCATGGCCGAAGCTGCCGACAAACGCCACCCCGCGCCGCCGCGAAGCCGGCCCCACCGGCGGCGGCAACGCCACCTCCCACGGCACCACATGCACCCGCACCCCGGGCAAAAGTGCCGCCAGCCGCCCCTGCTCCACGGTGGAATGGGTGATCGGTCCATCCGCCGCCCGGATCGCCGCCAGCTCGGCCTCGCGCAGGTCCAAAATCTCCGCATTGCCTGCCACCCCGGTGGCCAGCGCCGCCTCGCGCTCGGCGCGCAAATGATGCAGGTCGGCCACGCAATAAACCAGCCGCGCGCCGGGGCACCAGCGCCGGATAAGCGCCCCGTATTTCAGCATCACCGCCAGCCGGTGCACATACACCACCGCATACCCGTCGCCGCCGCGCCGCAGCACCTCCTCGACCGAGCCAACCCACGGCGCGGTCCACGCCAGGAACCCCGCCGCCTCCAGCCGCGCCACCGCATCGGCCGCCGCCGCCATCGCATAGGCCGGCACGAATTCCACCGCATGGCCCAGCCGGCGCAGCGCATGCATGTGCGACAGGATGGCCGAGGACCCGGCGTCGCGGTCGGCGTCGGGAATCGACTCGTCGATCACCAGTGCGCGCCGCCGCCCCTGCTCCGGCACTGCCACCCCGGCACCCCAGCGTTCAAGCAGCGCCGCATGATGCGGCCGTGGCTGCGGCAGCCGGTCGTTCACCGCCCGCACCAGCTCGGCCAGCAGCGCCTCCAGCGCCGGCACATCGGCACCCATCGCCGCGGCTTCAACCGCATCCTCCAGCGCCCGCCGCCCCGCCTCTCCTGCCAGCGGAGCGCGCGAAAACACCACCGGCGAGCCCGGCACTGGCGCGCCATCGGCCACCCGCCGCAGCTCCACCGTGCGATCCGCATGCGGCGACAACCCGCCGGGGATCTGGATCTGGAACGCCAGCCGCCCGTCGCCCAGCCCGGCCTGTTCCAGGTCGGCGCGATGGTGGTCGGCGGTGAAGCTTCCCACCACCTCGCCGTCCAGCACCAACTCCAGCTCCACGGGTTCGCCCGGCCGCGCGGGGTCCATCGCCCAGCCGGTCAGCCCGTGCCGGTCGGCGTGATCGATATGCCCGGTCAGGGCAGGGGGGGCGACAGGATCTACCATGGGCCATCACCTCATGGCCGATGCCGCGACGCCCGGCAAGGCGACTGCACCGCTTGCAGAGCAATCAAAAGGCAAGACTTCTTTTTTCGAGAAAAAAGAAGCAAAAAAGCTTCATCCGTTTATCTCGATGGGACCTCTGCGCCGCCCCGCTTAAATGGATGAAGTTTTTTTGCTTCTTTTTGTTCACAAAAAGAAGACTTCCCTTCCTACCCCCCCGGATGAAAATACGCATAAATCCGCCGCGCGATTTCCTTGTTCACCCCCGGCGCCGCTTCAAGGTCGGCGAGCCCGGCCTGCTTCACCCCCCGCGCCGAGCCGAAATGGTTCAGCAGCGCCCGCTTGCGCCCGGGGCCGATGCCGGCAATCTCGTCCAGTTCGCTGGTCACCAGCGCCTTGCTCCGCCCTGCCCGGTGGGTGGTGATGGCAAACCGGTGCGCCTCGTCGCGCAGGCGCTGCAGGAAGTACAATACCGGGTCGCGCGGCGGCAGCTGGAACGGCGGCAGCCCGGTGCGGTGGAACCATTCGCGCCCGGCATCGCGGTCGGGCCCTTTGCTGATCGCCACCAGCAGCACGTCGTCGATGCCCAGCTCGTCCAGGATCGCCTGCGCAGCCGTAAGCTGCCCCTGCCCACCATCGATCAGCACCAGGTCGGGCCATTCGGTCTCCTCCCCCGCCTCCTCCTCCTTCAGCGCACGCGAAAACCGGCGCGTCAGCACCTCGCGCATCATGCCGAAATCATCCCCCGGCGTGATCGCCGACTTGATCGCGAATTTGCGATAGGCCTGCTTGCGGAACCCTTCGCCCCCGGCCACCACCATCACGCCATAGGCATTGGCGCCCATGATGTGTGAGTTGTCGTAGATCTCAATCCGCTCCGGCGGCGCGCCGAGGTCGAACAGTGCAGCCGTCGCCGCCAGCAGCTTGGCCTGCCCGGCGGTCTCGGCCAGCTTGCGCTCCAGCGCCTCGCGCGCATTGGTCTCGGCATGGGCCACCACGGCGTGCTTCTCGCCGCGCTGCGGCACCGCGATATCCACCCGCTTGCCGCTTCCGAAGGTATTGGCCTTGATGCCCAGCGCCTCGGCCACCAGCGCCTGTTCCGCCAGGGCGTGGTTCAACAGGATCACCGGCGGCGGCGGCTTGTCGTCGTAGAACTGCGCGATGAAGGCGGCCAGCACCTCGGGCGGCTCCTCGCCCTTGAGGTGCACCGGAAAGAACGCCCGGTTGCCGTTGTTGCGCCCGCCGCGCACGAAGAACACCTGCACACAGCTCTGGCCCGCGATCTGCCAGGCCGCGATCACATCGGCATCGGTGAGCGATGCCGGATTGATCACATCCGTCCCCTGAACGGACGTCAGCGCGCGGATGCGGTCGCGCACCGCCGCCGCATGTTCGAACTCCAGCGCCTCGGCGGCGGCTTCCATCTCGGTCGCCAGGTCTTGCTGCACCGAGCTTGCCCGCCCGGCCAGGAAGGCCCGCGCCTGGCCGACCAGCCCGCCATAGTCCTCGACGCTGATCCGGCCGACGCAGGGCGCCGAACAGCGCTTGATCTGGTGCAGCAGACAGGGCCGCGAACGGTTCTTGAACACGGTGTCGCGGCAGGAGCGAAGAAGAAACACCCGCTGCATCGCGGTCACCGTCGCGTTCACCGACCAGGCCGAGGCGAACGGCCCGTAGTAGCTGCCCTTCCTCACCCGCGCGCCGCGATGCTTGGCGATCTGCGGATACGGGTGGTCCTCGGTCAGTACCAGCCAGGGGTACGACTTGTCGTCGCGCAGCACGATGTTGTAGCGCGGCTTCAGCCGCTTGATCAGGTTGGCCTCCAGCAGCAGCGCCTCGGCCTCGGTGTGGGTGGTCACGATCTCCATCGCCACGGTGTCGTTCACCATGCGCCGCAACCGCTCGGGCAGCCGGGCAAGCTGGGTGTAGCTGGTCACCCGTTTGCGCAGCGCGCGCGCCTTGCCCACGTACAGCGCGTCGCCGTTGGCCGCCAGCATGCGATACACGCCGGGCGACAGCGGCATCGTATCCAGCGCGCGGATGATCACCTCCACACCCCTCAGCGAGGCCAATTCCGCGCCCGTCTGCCGTTCGCCCTCGCTCATACTTCGCAGCTTTAGGCGGCCAGGCGCCGCGGCTCAAGCACCGCGCGCGCGGGCCAGGTTTCATCCACCGATTCTGTGGATAACACTGTGGGCAAGGTGCGCCCCGGGAGCAGAAATGCCACTGAATCAGAGGCTCCGTCGGATTGCCCAAAAAATAGGCATACAACCTAACTCATTGAAATTGCTTCTTTGAAAGATGACAATACTGTTAAGCATCAAGGAAAAGCCGCCATATCACTGTAATCCAAGCCGAACCACGCCGGAGGTGGACAAATTCAATCGCGCTGCCGTTCCACCGCCACGCCGGCGCTTGCTGCATCAGCGAAAACGTCGAGTTTCTCGACGGTTATCGTTACCCTCCTCACGCGTTTGTCATCAAGACAGGCCGTTGCGATCCGTTCTGCGAGAGTTTCAACCAACCGCACGTGCCGCGCCCCCACGATCGCCCGTACCGTCTCGGCGATCGCCTGGTAGTCAACCACCCGCGCCAGCGCATCCGCCCCCACCGATGCTGCTACCCCGGTCGCGCCGGGGTCGTCCACCGCCATGTCGACATTTATGCGAATGCGCTGCGGGCCACCCTGCTCATGCGCATGCACGCCGATGCGCGCATCCAACACCAAATCGCGCAGAAAAACATGGCGTAGCCCGTCCGCAGCACTGGCATAGCCCGCCGTCATTCGTCCCGATCCGGCCCGCTAGAAGGCGCCCATTGCAAATGCTGCCCGCCATCCAGCGCCAGCATCTGCCCGGTCACCGACGGCAGCGCGATCAGCGCCAGCGCCGCCTGCGCCACCTCCTCGGCCGACGAGCCGCGCCGCAACGGGGTCGAGCCCGCCTGGCGCTCGAACTGCGCCTGGCTCTGCCGCGCATTCGCCAACGCCGGCCCCGGCCCGATCGCCACCACCCGCACCCGCGGCGCCAGCGCCAGCGCCAACGACCGGGTCAGCGCCCACAGCCCCGCCTTGGACACGGTGTAACTGACGAAATGCGGCGTCAGCGACCACACCCGCATGTCGATCATGTTCAGCACCACGCCCTCGGCGTCCGCTGGCAACGCGCGGGCGAACTCCTGCGCCAGCACGAACGGCGCGCGCAGGTTCGGCTCCATGTGCCGGTCCCAGCTCTCCCGCGTCGCGTCATGCCACTCGTCGCGCTCGAAGGTGCTGGCATTGTTCACCAGCACGCCGATCGGCCCCAGCGCCGCGGCGGCGTCGGCCACCAGCCCGCGCACCGCTTCTTCCCGGGACAGGTCCGCCTGCACCACCACGGCCGCCACCCCCAGCGCCCGCACCTCCGCCGCCGTCGCCTCGGCCTCGGCCCGGCTGCTGTTGCAGTGCACCGCGATGGCGAACCCCTCGCCCGCCAGCCCCAGCGCGATCGCGCGGCCCAGCCGAACGGCCCCCCCGGTCACCAGTGCCACGCGCGGTATCGATGCTGCGATCATGCCCGGCTTCTACCCCGCCTACCCCGCGCCCGATAGCCCGCA
>JBBQOT010000002.1:0-20547 GCA_038331165.1 Acetobacterales bacterium | reverse complement strand
CGCCCCGTGCGCGCGAGCTCGTTTGGGCCGTCGCGCGCAAGGCGGGCTGCCGCTTCCTGCTCGCTCAGGCCGCTGCCAATCGCCTTGGCCATGGGTGTGTCCGGCATGGTGGTCGTCCTTTGGGGCATCTGGTGCCGAATGCCCGCGGACTGACAAATCACGGGGGTGCGGAGTGAGACTGTTCGGGAGGGGTGATCGGCCGAGGGCCAATCCTGGATGACGCGTCCTCAGGCAACGACCGCGAGGCAAAATATGTTCCGCTCCTGGTGGTCCATTTCCCGGTCTGGGACGTTGATCTGAGTCATGGACGCCGGCCGCCGGCAGCGCGCACGGTCGACTGGCGAAATGACGAGACCCGCCGAGCGTTAAAGCGGCGGGCCATGGGCTCATAAGCAGTGAGGTTAAGATGACCATCAAAGATATTGGCCCAAAGCCGCAATCGTTCGATATTGAACACGCGTCGAAGGAAAATACGAATTATCGCTCTGTCGCCTGGAGCGGGCGCTATCTGCAAGTGACCTTGATGTCGATCCCCGTCGGCGGCGATATTGGCCTTGAAGCGCATCCCGAGACTGATCAATTTCTGCGCCTCGACGCTGGCCAAGGTCGCGTGCAGATGGGGGCGGGGAAGGACGAGCTGGCTTTTGACAAGGACGTTTCGGACGGCTGGTGTGTCCTCGTTCCGGCGGGGACTTGGCACAACATCACCAATACCGGCACGACACCGATGAAGGTTTATACGATCTACGCGCCCGCCCATCACAAGCCCGCCAAGGTGCAGGCGACAGCGGCGGCGGCCGAAGCAGATACAGACGATGAGCCAGCGGATTGGTCAGTCCAGCCAAAACACGTGCCTGATCAACACGGGTGACGGCGCGCCGGGCCGCTGACGCCGGTGCATTCCCAACTCGCGACGGATTGATTTGCCTGCCATGCGCCGCTGCGGGGCGCGTCGGCTGATCGGTTCGTGACTTGCCATGCGGTCGCGGAAATCGGCGTGCGGTCGACGATCGGCATGACCCTGGCCAGGACTGGCACGCGCACACCCTTTCATCAGCATTTGGCGGCGCAGAACTGCCTCGGCTGTCACAGCGACCATCAGGGGTCGCGGATCGGCCAAAGCAGCCGTACGATACCAATCACTGTTTGGGATGACCCATGGCCAAGCAAGGCCAGGGCTTTGGCTTTCTCAATCCGTCAATCTTTAGAGGGGTTGGTATGAGCGTCTCGCCCGCGACAATGCGCCCTATGCGACATGCCATATCGGCAACGATACCAGCCGCTATACCTGCTATGGCGGCCTTGAGCACCAGCCCGACCGGATTGCCGCCAAGCAACAGCGCGAGGGAACCCGGGAATTCCAGAACTGCGTGTCCTGCCATCGCAGCGCCCACGGCAAGCCCGAAGGCCGCGGCCGGAACGAGGGGCACGGAGGCCGGGAACGAGACTGATGGTTCCGGCGCCGCACCCCACCGGTTTTCAGCAGACAACTTTGCAGGTGACAGTGCTGTGCGTCATATGGTCGGCGCGAAGAAGACCGATTGTGCGACTGGAGCGCGGCTGAAACCGGCCGAATTCTGTCCAAGGAGACACGTCAATGCCTCGCCTGCACCTGCACCCTGAGCATCATCTGGTTTCGCGCATCGGGTGGCTGCGTGCAGCCGTGCTGGGCGCGAATGACGGCATTGTCTCCACCGCCAGCCTGATCGTTGGCGTCGCTGCGGCGGCAGCAACGCAGAGCGACATCCTGATTGCCGGCGTGGCCGGGCTGGTTGCTGGCGCCATGTCGATGGCGGCCGGCGAGTATGTGTCGGTCAGTTCGCAATCCGACACCGAGCAAGCCGACCTCGCCCGTGAAACCCAGGAGCTGCGGGACAGTCCGGCATTTGAACATGAGGAACTTGCCGACATCTATATCCGCCGTGGCGTGGCCCCGGACCTGGCCCGCCAGGTTGCCGAGCAGTTGATGGCCAAGGATGCGCTTGGCGCGCATGCCCAGGACGAGCTTGGGATATCGGACATCACGACGGCGCGGCCGACCCAAGCGGCACTCACGTCCGCTGCCACCTTCGCCGTCGGCGCGGCCATGCCGCTGCTGATGGTTGTCATCGCGCCGACAAATCTGCTCGTGCCAATCGTTTCCGGGGCATCGCTGGCCTTCCTTGCCTTGCTTGGTGCGATCGGAGCCCAGGCGGGCGGGGCCAATGTTCTACGTGCCACTGCGCGCGTGACGTTCTGGGGGGCCTTTGCCATGGCGCTGACCGCAGGCATCGGCGCCATTTTCGGTAAGGTCGTGTAGCCAAGTGGGATTGGCTGTCGATGTTGGTGGAAGCGCGAAGCCGATAGTTTTGATAACGTAACAATATAGTTGTGCGCCGGCGATGCGGGTCAGGCGGGTCGAAATTTCGTCAGTGGGCGCAGGAAGGGATAGGGGCGTGGTTTGCGCTGGGGATACAGCGGCAGCAGTGGCGGCAGAGGGGCGGGTTTGGGGCGGGCGGGTTTAGCGGGTGCTGGGGGGCGCGGCGGAGGCGGGGGTGGTTGGAGGATGGAAGGCAGGTCGACGCCGAGGCGCTGGCAGAGCGGGCGCAGGGTGCGCGCGATGGATGCGACGGCACGCGGCGGGGCGGCGGCGAGGGTGGCCAGGGTTTGCGGGTCGTTGAGGAGGTATTGCAGCTTGGAGGCGTAGCCGGCGGCGTGATGGCCGAGGGTGACGACGATCCAGGCGCGGCGTGCGGGGAGGTAGGTGGCGGGCGGGCCACCGCGGCGGCGGCGGTGTTCGGTGTTGGGGCGTGGGGCGTGGGGGCGCGGCAGGCGGCCGGCGGCGAGATGGGCGAGCAGGGCGGCCAAGCGGCGCGCGACGCCGGCGACGCGATTGTTCAGGGGGATGGCGAGGGGGCCGAGGAGCAGGCAGCGGGCGAAGATGAGGCGGCCGAGGTCGGTCAGAATCAGGGCGAGCTTTGCCGCAAGTGCCGGGGCGTGGGCGCGGACCTGGTTGGGGATAGGTAGGGGGTTCATTTGTGGGTAATATATCCTGCAACAGCGTCCGTTGCAAGGAAATTTGTCTCTGTTATGCCTTGGGTGGCCCTTGGAGGGGTTCGCGGCGAGGCGGCCGTGTTTTCTGCGCCTCGACGTAGGATCGCAGGACGGCATTTATCCGGGTCAGATGGCCTTTTCCCTGTGCACGGAACCACTCCAGCACATCGCTATCGCGTCGACATGGCCCAAGGCACGGAAGCGCCGTTCGCCGTACTCCGAGCGTGTGTCCTCCGCCTGGATCACAGGGCCGAGAAGAATCAGCGCCGCGTCCTGAAAATCAACGCCGTGATCTTCAAGGTTGGCGAGCCGCTTGCTTTCGTCCCACTCAACCGACATGTCGAATAATACACAAATGTGGACACACATTCAACCCGGACGGTGCCGACCTGCAAAACATCGGATTTTTGGCATGGTGGCTGCCGGCGGTGACGTGGCCGAAGATGGCATCGCCGTTGGCTACGGCGTCAGGCGACCAGGGAAGGCGCGTGTCGTTGCGGGTTGGGTCGTACGGAAAGCAGCACGGCGACGGGAGAAATTGATCTCCAGTTAGAATACTCGCACTGAGGCGTATGCAGCCTTTAATTCAATCAGGCAGGGCGTTGCTGGTTCGATCTCTCTGTGTCGTCATGTCCAAAGAACCTAAATTGCGTGCGCGCCGCCCTGCCCTCCGGGTGAACCGCACCGGGCGAAGGTCTGGTGTTGGCGCAAGAGCCCCCCTCCGGCTCCCCCCGTGGAGGACGTGGGGAGAGAAGAAAGAGTGAAGGGGTCTGGGGCGACGCCCCAGCGGGTCGAGGGCGGCGCCCTCGCCTTTCTACATCTCCACCACGACATAGTTGCGTTCGACCGCGACTGTGACGGTCTCGGCCTGGAACGGGCCCTTGGCCAGGGTGTTGCCGGCCTCGACGGTGACGTTGAAGCTGCGCGCCTTGAAGTCGTTGGGCTCGCACCAGGATTGGCCGGTGCGGATGTCGAATTCCCAGCAATGCCATGGGCAGCGGAGCATTTCGCCGTGCCGCGTGAGGCCGTATTCGCCGGGGCTGTTGCTGACCAGTTGGCTGAGGATGGCGCCCTCGCACAGTTTGGCGCCCTGGTGGGGGCAGGTGTTGATGAGGGCGAAGAACTCGCCGCGGATATTGAACACGCCGATCTGCCGCCCGCGGACGGTGACGATCTTGCGCCCGCCGGGCGGGATTTCGTCCGCCGCGGCCACCACATGCCGGCTCGCCATCAGTCGAGGCGATACAATGCGAGCGCGTTCTCGCGATAGATCAGCCGCGCCCAGTCATCGGACAGCTTCACCTTGAAGGCATAGCGCGGGTCGTCCTGGTCCCAATGCGGATAGTCGGTGGAGAACATCACCCGCTGTGGCCCGATCCATTCGATGGTTTGCAGCATGTCGTCGGCGCGTTCGGGTTCTTCCATCGGCTGGGTGGTGACCCAGAAGTGTTGACGCATGTATTCCGACGGGGCGCGGGCCAGCGGGGCTTCGGCGCGCAGGCGCTTCCAGGTTTTGTCCATCCGCCAGCCGAGTGCCGGCATCCAGGCGAAGCCACCTTCGACCAGCACCACTTTCAGGTCGGGGATTTCGTCGAACACGCCTTCGCAGACCAGCGAGGTCACCAGTGTTTGCATGCTTTGCACATAGGAGGGGTGCTCCTCGTGGTAGAAGCTGGGCCAGCCGCCGCCGGTGGAGGCATGGCCGCTGGACCCGCCCAGGTGGAGCGAGATGGGGAAGCCGTTGGCAGCGCAGGCCGCCAGGATCTTGCGGTAGCGGCGCCGGCCCAGCGGTTCCAGCCCGCGCGGCGGGATGTTGACCTGGCAGAAGCGCGGGTCGCCGGCACGCTTTTCGATTTCGGCGATCGCGGCGTCTTCGTGCTCCAGGGTGATCTGCACCGAGGCCTTGAGGCGGGGTTCGGGGTCGCAGAACATGGCGCATTGCCATTCGTTCACCGCGACGGCCATGGCTGCGCCGAAATCGACGTTGCGATCGCCGGCCGCGCCGCCGACCAGCGGGGCCAGCATGCCGTAGCGGACATCGAACAGGTCGAGCAGCTGTTCGCGCATCATCGTGAGGTCGCTGCCGGGGGGGCCGCCATCGGTTGGCCAGGAATCCATTCGCATGCCGTTGCCCGGCGACATGCGCGGGTAGAGCGAGCCCTTGTGCAGGCCCTGGCGGGAGCGGTTGCCGATGGTTTGGCGATGTTCACGCCAGCGGGCGGACAGGAACGGGTCGAAATCGGCTGGGGTGCGGAAGAACGGGTGCACGTCGCAATCGACGAACCCCATGTGTTGCCGACCGGGTGTTTCGATGCGGGTTTCGCGGAGCGTCACGTTCATGGCGTCGTCTCCTGGTATTGCTTAGGCTGCGCGCAGCCTAGGGTAAGTCGCAAGTGCGTTGTCGATCATCATTTTTCGCAGCATCGCCGCGGGAATGCCAGACGGCACTGCGTCGTCGCCGTCATAGTGCCAGTGTGGGTAGTCGCTGGCGAAGAGCAGCATCTCGTCGCTGCCCAGCTGTTCCAGCACCGCTTCCAGCCCGCCGGCGCCGGGCGGGGCATCCAGCGGCTGGGCGGTGAGGCGCACGCGCTCGCGGAAGATGTCGGCGGGCAGCTTGTTCACCCAAGGCACCTCGCTGCGCACGCCGCGCCAGGTTTTGTTGATCCGCCACATGGTGGCAGGCAGCCAGGTGACGCCGGACTCGATGAGTACCACCTTAAGGTCGGGGAATTTCTGGAACACCCCCTCGGACAGCAGCGAATTCAGCGCGCCGGCCATGCCCTGGGCGTAGGAGATATAGTCCTCCAGCAACGTCGAGCCCCAGCCGCCGGCGCTGGGCGGATGGCGGAAGGTGGAGCCGGCGTGCAGGCCGATTGGCAGGCCGTGCTTCTCGGCGGCGCGATAGATCGGCCACATCTGCCGGCGCCCGGGCGGCAGTTCGGCCATCGCCAGCATGAGCACCTGCACGAAGCGGCGGTCGCCGGCCAGCCGTTCGATCTCCTCGGCCGCGAGTTCGCCGCTGTGCTGCGGCACCAGGATGGAGGCACGTAGACGCGGGTCGCGGTCGAGCCATTCGGCGGCGATCCAGTTGTTCACGCCGCGGCACATGGCGGCCGACAGGTCTTCGCTCATCATCGCCTGGGCGCCGTGCAGCACGTTGCAGATGGCGATCCCGGTGCCCATGGGGTTGAGCACGTGCTGCTGCATGTCGGAGAGCGAACTGCCCGGCGGGCCTTTTTGGGGCGTCCAGTCGGGGCGGGCGTTGATCGGCGCGTTCACCGGGAAGGCCGACAGGTCGAAATTATCGCGTTCCAGGCCGCGGCGGAGCATGTGTTCGCGCCAGTACTCGTCCATGTGCGGCAGCAGCGCGCGTGCATTCGGCACCGCGGGGTGGATGTCGCAATCGATCGCGCCTTTGGTCACATTCATGCGGTATGCCCGACTGTCATCGGCGTTTCTCCGTGGCAGGGCGATTTCGCATCCCTGCCGGCGTAATTGTCAACATCGCGGCGATTGACTTCGTCCTGCGCCCCGTCACGATACAATCTGCCCGTCGGGCATACCGAAGAAACGAAGCCTGTAGGAGACGCCGCATGCCCGGTGACACGCCGCTTTTTGCCGGGCTGAAGGTGATCGACTGCGCCAGCTACATCGCCGCACCCACGGCGGCGACCGTGCTCGCCGATTACGGCGCCGATGTGATCAAGATCGAAGCACCGGGCGAGGGCGACCCCTGGCGCTCGGCGCATACCCGCCCCGGCCTGCCGCAATCGGCGCACAATTATCCGTATCTGGTCGACAACCGGAACAAGAAGGGCCTGGCCATCGACCTTAAGGCGCCGGCAGGGCGGGCCGTGCTGGAACGGCTGATGGCGAGCACCGACGTGTTCATCACCAACCTGCCACTGCCGGTGCGGGCGCGGCTGGGCGTGCGCTACGCTGATTTCGCCGACAAGTATCCGCGGCTGATCTATGGCTCCTTCACCGCCTATGGCGAGCATGGGGAGGAGGCGGGCAAGACGGGCTTCGACCTTACCGCCTTTTGGGCGCGCTCCGGCCTGATGGACCAGGTGCGGGCCGACGTTGACACCACCCCCGCCCGGTCGGTCGCCGGCATGGGCGACCACCCCACCGGCATGGCGTTCTATAGCGGCATCCTGACCGCGCTGTATCGCCGCGAAAAGACCGGCCGTGGTGGCGAGGTTTGCGCCTCGCTGTTGGCCAGCGGCCTGTGGGCCAACGCCTTCCTGGTGCAGGCCGCGCTGTGCGGGGCGGAAACGCCGATCCGGCCGCCTCGGGAAGAAACCACCCATGCCTTGGGCGGCCTTTACCAGGCCGGTGACGGGCGGTATTTCCTGCTGGCGCTGACCAGCGAGTTGCGGCAATGGCCGGCGCTGGCCAAGGCGATCGGCCTGCCGGAACTGATCGACGATCCGCGCTTCATCGACCAGGTCGACCGTCGCGCCAACGCCCGCATCCTGCAACAGATCTTCGATGCCGCCTTCGCCCAGAAGCCGCTGGCCGATTGGCGCCGCATCCTGGATGGCGCGGGCCTCACCTTCGGCATCGTTGGCACCGCGCATGAGGCCGCCCATGACCCGCAAGCCCACGCCGCCGGCATCCTGCGCCCGATGGGCGACAGCGACCTGGTGACCGTCGACAGCCCGTTCACGATCAGCGACGAAGCCAAGGTGCCGGCCACGCGCCATCCCGAACACGGCGAACATAGCCGGCAGATCCTGCGCGACGTTGGCTATGGCGAGGATGAGATCGAGATATTGCATAGGGTGGGCACGATCGGCGGGCCGTAACGCCGGGCGGGCGATCGATCCAGGAAGGCAAGGCCAGAGCTTCGCGCCGCAACGGCGAAGCCCTGGCCTTGCCTTACGGCGTGTCAAAGTTGTCGGCGGTTGGCGTTACGTCGTCGCCGGCTTGCGGCTTACGGTCAGCCAGCCGACCGCCGCCAGGGCTACCACGACCAGCACCAGCCCGATCCAGTTGATGGCGTTCCATCCCAGCTTTTCCTCCAGGTATCCGGCCAGGAAGCTGGAGGCGGCGGTGGTGCCGAAGATCAGGAAGTCGTTCAGCGCCTGTGCCTTGCCGCGTTCCGACGCACGGTAGGTCGTCGTCACCAGGGTCGTGGCGCCGACGAACATGAAGTTCCAGCCCAGCCCGACCAGGGTCAGCGAGATGCGGAAGTGCCACTCCGTGACACCCATCAAGGCGGGTATGATGCCGAGGATCAGGATCAGCCCACCCGCGGTCATGACCGGCATCGTGCCATAGCGCTGGATCAGATGGCCGGTGAACAGCGAGGGCACGAACATACCCATCACGTGCATGAAGATCACCAGATGCGCCTCGGTATGCGGCAGCCCGCACGAGACGATGGCCAGCGGCGACGCGCTCATCAGGAACGACATGGTGCCAAAGGCGATCATCGCCGTCATCACCGACACCGCGTACTGTGGCTGCACCGCGATTTGCCATAGCGGGCGCTGCGGCCCGGCAGCGGCGGCCGGTGCTTCTCCGGGCTGCACCGCGGGGAAGCGGATGCGCGACATCACCACGAACACCAGCATATGGACCGCAATCATGGTGACGTAGGTGCCGAGGTAGATCGGGACCATCGCATCGTGGGTCAGCCGGGTCAGGCCGGGGCCGATGATGCCGGCGGCAATGCCACCCGCGGTCACCCACGAGATTGCCTTGGCGCGCATTGCCCCGGGCACCAGCTCGACGGCGGCAAAGCGGTACATCTGCAGGCTGGCAACCGCGTAGCCCTGGATCAGCCCGCCCAGGCACATGATCAGGATATCGCCCATAACCAGGCCGACGGCACAGATGCTGGCGCCGAGCATGCCGGTGACCGCGCCGACGCGAAAGCCGAAGCTGCGGCCGACGCGCTGCATCAACAGCGCCGTGGGGAACACCGACAGCATCACGCCCAGATGCTGCATGGTCACCGGCAGGGTGGCGAGCTCGCGGTATTGCGGCAGGAAGGTTGCGACCGACAGCGCGGTGGCAGCGAACATCATGGTGTTCACCGCCTGGCCCAACGCCTGGCACGTGGCGAGCAACAGCAGGTTGCGCCGCATCTGGCTCGTCATCGCTTTGTGCTCTCCGGCGTCTCGATCCGGAACCCAGATACCTCCGATCAGCCGCGCCGCCCAGCCGTGGCGCGACATGTCTGGTTCTCGCCGCCTTGCGCCGGCCGGCCCGGACCGTTCAGAACAGCGACAACTGCGCCTCCGCCATGCCCTGCCGCGTATCACGTGGCACGGCAAAGGCGGCGGTATCCAACGGCTCGGACTTGTCCAGCCCCCATTGCCGTGCCGCGCGGGTGAAGCGGCTGGCCAGCAGGTCGGCATAGACGCCGGTGCCGGTGAAGCGCTGGCCGAATTTGGCATCGTTCAGCGCGCCCGCCCGCGTTTGGCGGATCAGATCCAGCACCCGCGCCGCGCGGTCGGGGAAATGGGCGCTCAGCCAGTCTTCGAACATCTGCTTCAACTCGTGCGGCAGGCGCAGCAGGATGTAGCCGCCGGTGCGCGCGCCAGCCTGTGCCGAGAGCTCCAGGATGCGCTCCATCTCGGCGTCGTTCAGCCCCGGGATCATCGGGGCTGCCATCACGCCGGCCGGAATGCCGGCGCGGGTCAGCGCCTCGATCGCCTGGATGCGCCGCATCGGGGCGGCTGCCCGCGGCTCCATGCGCCGGGCGAGTGCGTTGTCCAGCGTGGTCACCGACAGGCACACGCGCACCAGATTGCGCTGGGCCATCGGGGCGAGGATGTCGATGTCGCGCAACACCAGCGCCGACTTGGTGACGATGGTCACCGGGTGGTTGAAGCGGTCCAGCACCCCCAGGATGGTGCGCGTGAGCTTCAGCGTGCGCTCCACCGGCTGATACGGGTCGGTGTTGGTGCCCAGTGCTATGGGGCGGGGCACGTAGCCGGGCTTGCGCAGCTCGCGCTCCAGCAGTTCGCCGACCTCCGGCTTGTAGAGCAACTTCGTTTCGAAATCGAGGCCGGGCGAGAAGCCGAGATAGGCGTGGGTCGGCCGGGCGAAGCAGTAGACGCAGCCATGCTCGCAGCCGCGATAGGGGTTCACCGCGCGGTCGAAGCCGATATCCGGCGACTGGTTGTACGAGATCACCGTGCGCGTGCTGTCGCGCAGAAGGGTGGTTGGCAGCGGCGGCAGGTCGGCGAAATCCGCCTCCAGCGTGCCCCAGCCGTCGTCGAACACCGCCGGCTGTTGTGCGTCGAATCGGTTCGGCGGGTTGGTCACCGCACCACGGCCCTTGCGCGCGACCACCGCGGTGTCGGACCCTGTGGCCATGATGATTGCCGAGGCGGGTGACGGTGCGGGCAGGACCCTGGCGGCAACGCGTGTGGGAGCAGGCGGGATCGCCAGCGCCGCCACCTTGGCCGCGCGCCCGCGGCCGGCACCGGCCGGC
Organism: Acetobacterales bacterium; assembly: GCA_038331165.1. Taxonomy (GTDB): domain Bacteria; phylum Pseudomonadota; class Alphaproteobacteria; order Acetobacterales; family Acetobacteraceae; genus CAMDGX01. The sequence goes on along the minus strand of JBBQOT010000002.1, from coordinate 10,061 downwards.
ATATCCGGCTCGCCCGCGCGTTCCAGCGCCGCGATCTCGTCGGCATCGATCTCGCGATCCAGGTCCGCGCCCCCGCGGCCCTGGCTCACGTGGCTGTTCTGGTGTGCACGCATGTTCGCGTTCCCCATCCGTTCTAACCCTAGAGTGCCGTCGGCCTGCGCAATGGTCAAGAACGAACAGCGAACATAACACCAGATTCATGCCCCTTTCCGTCATCATCCCGGCACTCAACGTCGCCGCCACGCTGCCCGCCACGATTGCAGCCCTGGCCGGCCTCCCGGGCGAGGTGGTGGTGGTCGATGGCGGCAGCAGCGACGCCACGGTCCAGGTCGCCGCCCGGCTCGGTGCGCTGGTGGTGCGTGCGCCGCGCGGCCGCGGCCGCCAACAGGCCGCCGGGGTCGCGGCGGCGCGCGGCGACTGGTTGCTGCTGCTGCACGCCGACACCGTGCTCGCCCCCGGCTGGGCCGCGGCGGCCTATCCGTTCATGGCGGCCAACCCGGCAAAGGCGGCCTATTTCCGCTTCGCATTGGATGCCGATGAGAGGCAGGCCCGCGCGCTGGAACGCCGCGTCGCCTGGCGTTGCCGCCGCCTCGGCCTGCCTTATGGCGACCAGGGCCTGCTGATCTCTCGCGCCCTGCTTTCCGACATCGGCGGCATCGCCGACCTGCCGTTGATGGAGGACGTCGATCTGGTGCGCCGCATCGGCGGCGGCCGGCTGGTGGCACTGGAGGTCGACGCCATCACCTCGGCCGCGCGCTGGCGCCGCGATGGCTGGCATGCCCGCTCGCTGCGCAACCTGCTGTGCCTGGCGCTGTACTTCCTGCGCGTGCCGCCACGCCTGATCGCACGCCTGTATGGCTAGGGATACCGTCTACGTCTTCACCCGCACCCCGCGCCTCGGTCGATCGAAGCGGCGCCTCGCCCACGAATTGGGTGACCGTGCCGCGTTGCGATTCCATCTGGCAACGCTGCATCGCCTGGTGCGCGCGCTGGCCCGCGACCGCCGGTTCCGCACACTGCTCGCCGTGACCCCCGATGGCGGCTACGTCGCCGGTCTGCCGGGCGTTGCCCGCATCGCCCAAGGCAGCGGGGACCTGGGCGCGCGCATGGCGCGGGTGCTCAGCCACAACCGCCGCGGCCGCGCCGTGATCATCGGCAGCGACATCCCGGCCGCCGATGCCGCCGACCTGCGCGCTGCCTTCCGCGCCCTGGGCCGCGCCGATGCGGTGTTCGGCCCGGCAACCGACGGCGGATACTGGCTGGTCGGATTTTCCCCGCGCCGGGTGGCGCAGCCCTTTGCGCAGGTGCGATGGTCTACCGCCGATGCGCTGGCCGACACGTTGGCGAATTTTCCGCACCGCCGGGTCGCTCGGCTGCGCACGCTGCAGGATGTTGATACTGCGGCCGATCTTGTGGTCGTTTCGCAGAAAAAATAGTCAGACTTTAGGTAAGACAAGGCCAGGGCGTTGCCCTGAGGGCGCGAAGATTAAGTTAGGCTGGGCTCTGCCCAGACCCGCCAGGGGCCAAGCCCCTGGACCTTCACTTACAAGAATAATTAATGATTACAATTAGTTGAAAGTTTTGGAACGCCAAGAGTTTCCTGGCTGCGCCGGCAGCCCCCAGATTGATACACGGCTTCGACTGATGGCCGCTGGCACGGCCACTAAAGATAATGGGATCAAAGGGTCTCTGACCCTTTGCGGGTCGAGGGCAGAGCCCCCGCCTTTCTTATCGTAGCGCTTATGGGGCTTTGCCCTGGACCCACCAAAGGCCGACGGCTTTTGGAAACCCCTTCGTTAAGTAATGAGTTCCAGGGCCCAAGCCCCATAAGCGCTAGGATAAGAAAGGCGAGGGCTCTGCCCTCGACCCGCAAAGGGTCAGAGACCCTTTGATCCCATTACCTTTAGTGTCCGTAACAACGGCAACCAGTCGAACCAACGTATCAATCTGCGGCTGCTGGCGCAGCCAAGAAATTCTTGAAGTTCTCAAACTATCGACTAGTTATAATTATTATTTATTCTTGTAAATAAAGGTCCAGGGGCTTGGCCCCTGGCGGGTCTGGGCAGAGCCCAGCCTCCCTTTTTCTAGTGCCTGTGGGGCTCAGCCCCTGCTGGGCCTTGCCTATCGAAGCATTGTTCTACTTCAGGTGTTTGGCAAAGAACGCAAACGTCCGCTCATGCGCCAGCGCTGCGTCGGGGGCGGAGAAGCTGCCGCGCTCATCGCAACCGAAGCCGTGCTGGGCACCGGGATAGACGAACACTTCCACGCCGGGTTGGGCGGCGCGGATTGCCTCCACGTCGGTCAGCGGGATGCCGGTGTCTTTTTCGCCGAAATGCAGTTGCACCGGGCAGCCCGGCCGTTCCATGCGGGTGCCGGCGACGCCGCCGCCGTACCAACCATTGGCGGCGGCGAATTTGGTGCTGCGGGTTGCCCCCCACCAGCCGACGGTTCCGCCGAAGCAGTAGCCGACGATGCCGAGTTTGCGGCTGCCCAGCGCGTTGGCGGCGGCGTCGACATCCATCATCACTTCGGCGTCGGACAGGGTGCCGCGCAGGTCGCGCCCGGCCGTGACGTCGTCGGGCGTGTAGCCGAGTTCGACGGCGCGGGTGGTGCGGTCGAACAGTGCCGGGGCGATGACGGCGTAGCCCTGGTCGGCGAATTTTTCGCACATGTTGCGCATGTGATTGTTCACGCCGAAGATTTCCTGGATGACGACGATGCCGGCGCGGGCATCGGCGGGCCCGGTCTGCCAGGCTGACAGCGTGTGCCCGTCCTGGGCGTTGAGCGTGATGAACTGGCCCATGGTGTGGTTCCCCTTGTTTGGCGTGTGCCGAGCCCGCAGGATGGCGCCATGGCAGAAATCGTCAACCTGCGCCGGGTGAAGAAGGCGCGCGCGGCCGTGGCCCAGGCCGCCGAGGCCCAGCAGAACCGCGTGCTGCACGGCCGCACCAAGGGCGAGAAGGCGCGCGATCGGCTGGCGCAGGAGCAGGTGGCGAAGCGCGCCGACAACGCCCGGCTCGATCAGGACTCCAACACAGATCCCAGCGGCACCTGACCGCTGCCGCGCGGGAGCGGCTTGGGTTGGCTGGGGGCTGGCGCCCAGCCGGTGAGCATGGCCAGGCGCAGCGTTGCCGGCACCCGGCCGTCGCGCTGCGGCAGGGTGGCGAGGGTGGCGGGGAACAGGGCGCGCGGCGGGGTGCGGCGGTCGCGCAGGTGCGTCGCGTTGGCCTCGCCGGCGGCGCGCAGGTCGCGCAACTGGTCGAGCGGATTGGCGTAGGCCACGATGATCTGGTCGGCATCGACGACCGGCAGGGCGAAGCCGGCGCGTTGCAGCAGGGCGGCGGCGTCGCGCAGGTCGGGGAAGGGCGAGACGCGGGGGGAGGCGCCGCCGGCCAGGGTTGCCTCGGCCTCGGTCAGCGCGCCGCGCAGTTCGGCCAAGGTGCCGAGTGCCGGCAGGCTGGCGAGGAACAGGCCATCGGGCGCCAGGGCCATGCGCAGCTGGATCAGGGCACCCGGCAGGTCGTTGATCCAATGCAGCGACAGGTTGGCCACCACGAGGTCGAAGCTGGCGGGGGCGAAGGGCAGGAACTCCTCGTCGGCGGACACCGCGGCGCCGCCGTTCAGGGCTGCCATGGCGGGGGACAGGTCGCTGCTGACCACCGCGATGCCGCGGGCGCGCAACAGCGGGGCGACCACGCCGCGGCCGCCGACATCGAGGGCGCGGGTGAAGCGGTGGCGCGTGTCGTCCAGTCGGTCGAGCAGCCGTTCGGCGACCTCGCGCAGGATCGGCGCGGTGGCGGCCACGGTTGCGGCGGCGCGGTCGCGGTGCAGCCGCACGGCGCGGCGATCGAAGACCAGCATGGAGTCGCTCATAGCCGCCCTCCTTTCGCTGGTGCATGTGCGCTTCCCGCATGGCGCTGCCAAGGCGTAGGGTGCGGGTGATTTTCGGGAGGAACTGCGATGCGCCGGATCGATGCACCCATGCTGCGCGACTGGATCAATGACGGGGCGGAGTTGGCGCTGCTCGATGCGCGCGAGGAGGGCGAGTTCGGCGCCTCGCATTTGTTCTGGGCGGTGCCGTGCCCGTTTTCCCGGCGCGAGCTGCGCGCGCCCGGGCTGTTGCCGCGGCGTGGGACCCGCGTTGTGGTCTGCGATGATGGGCGCGGTGTGGCGGAGCAGCTGGCGGGGTATCTGGAGTCGATCGGCTGCACCGATGTGGCGGTGCTCGATGGCGGGACCGCTGCCTGGGCGGCGGCGGGGTATGTGCTGTTCAGCGGCGTAAACGTGCCGAGCAAGGCGTTCGGCGAGTGGGTAGAGCACCATTTCGGCACCGAGAGCGTCGATGCCGCGGAGTTGAACGATTGGCTGCACGACGGCCGCGACATGGTGGTGCTGGACAGCCGCACGGTGGAGGAGTTCCGCCGCATGTCGATCCCGCAGGGCCGCTCGATGCCCGGCGGGGAGCTGGCGTATCGCATCGCCGACCTGGTGCCGGACCCCGACACGTTGATCGTGGTGAATTGCGCCGGGCGCACCCGGTCGATCCTGGGGGCGGAGAGCCTGCGCCAGGCCGGGGTGCCGAACCGGGTGGTGGCGCTGCGCAATGGCACGATGGGGTGGGAACTGGCGGGGCTGACGCCCGACCGGGGCCAGCCGGCCGCATTCGCGCCGGGGCGGCCGAAGACAGTGGATCTCGCACGCGAGCGGGCGGAGGCCTTCGCCGTGCGGTCGGGCGTGCGGGTGATCGATGCCGCCGGGCTGGCGGCGATGGAGGCGGATGCGCGCCGCTCGTTGTACGTGTTGGACGTGCGCGACCCCGTGGAGATTGGCGCCGGCACGCGGCAGGGCGCCGTTGCCGCACCTGGCGGGCAATTGGTGCAGGCGACCGATACCTGGGTCGGCGTGCGCGGTGCGCGCATTGTGCTGATCGACGATGACGGGGTGCGGGCGCGCATGTCGGCCGCTTGGCTGCGCCAGATGGGGCATGCGGATGTCTATGTGGCCGATGGGGCGCTTGGGGGGGCGCTGGCGGGTGCGGTGCCTGCTGCGGCTACCGTTCCGGCGGCACCCGCAGCGGAAGTGGCGGCGGTGGAAAAACCCGGCACGGTGGTGGTGGACCTGGCCCGCAGCATCGATTTTCGCGACGGCCACATTCCGGGGGCGCTGTGGGGCGTGCGCAGCCGGCTCGACGGGCTGACGGAGGCGCTGGTGGGGGCGGTTCAGGTGGTGGTGACCTCGCCTGATGGGGCGCTGGCGGCGCTGGCGGTGGAGGAATTGCGCGGCCTGACGACGGCGCCGGTAGCGGTGCTGGCGGGTGGCACCGAGGCGTGGCGGCGGGCCGGGCGGAACCTGGAGCGCGATCGCGCTGTGCCGGCGGATGGCGCGTGCATTGATTTCTACTTGCGCCCGTATGACCGCAATAGCGGGGTGGAGGACGCGATGCAGGCCTATCTGTCGTGGGAGATCGACCTGGTGCACGAGATCGGGCGCGATGGCACGGTGCGCTTCGGCGTCTGACATGGCGATGGCGGGGTTGGTTCTCTGGGGCGCGCGCACCAGCCGCCTCGTCGGGCGGGCGGTGCTGGACGCGCTGTTGCCACCGCACTGCCTGACCTGTGACGTGCTGGTGGATGGGCCGGGCCAGTTCTGCCCGGCGTGCTTCCGCGAGGTCCATTTCATTACCGCGCCGCATTGCCTGACCTGCGGCGTGCCGTTTGCGCACGCTGCTGCGGCGTTGGGGGCGGCAGCGCTCGGGGCGATGGTTTGTGATGCGTGTGCCGCCGACCCGCCGCCGTGGGGAGAGGCGCGCGCCGCATTGACCTACGACGCGCGATCGCGGCGCCTGGTGCTGCCGTTCAAGCATGCTGACCGGCCGGAGCTGGCCACGGCGCTGGCGCGGATGATGGCGCGCGCCGGGGCGGCGTTGTTGGCCCGGGCGGAGGTGCTGGTGCCGGTGCCGCTGCACCGTCGGCGGCTGTTGGGGCGGCGCTACAACCAGTCGGCGTTGCTGGCGCGCGGGCTGGCGCGGTTGTCGGGTGTTGCCTGCGTGCCCGACGCGTTGCGCCGCATCCGCGCCACCCAGCCGCTGGGCGAACTGTCAGCCGAGGCGCGGGCACGCATGATGGCCGGCGCGATCGCGGTGCGTCGGAGCGCTGCCGTGGCCGGGCGGCATGTGCTGCTGGTAGACGACGTGCTGACCAGCGGGGCGACGGCACGCGACTGCACCCGCGCGCTGTTGGAGGCCGGGGCGGCCGGGGTGGACGTTCTGGTGGCGGCGCGGGTGAAGGGGCCCGGAAGGTGACCGAGCAGCCTTGCCGCGGCGCGCACGCGATACGACGATGTGCATCGAAGGAGACCGTGATGGCCGAGATCGAGATCTACACCCAGGACTGGTGCGGCTATTGTGCCCGGGCCAAGCAGTTGCTGGAGCGCAAGGGCGTGGCGTTTCGCGAGATCGACGCGCCGCACGGCACGCCCGAGCGGGACCAGGCGATGCAGCGCTCTGGCGGGCGGACCACGATGCCGCAGATATTCATCGACGGCAGCCATGTTGGCGGGTGCGACGAGCTGGTGGCGCTGGACCGCGCGGGCAAGCTCGATGCGATGTTGGCGGGGCCGGCATAGCGCCGACCGCTGCCCCGATGCCGGCGCTTCCGCCGGCGTTGTCGGCGTGGCTCGACCTGCTGCGGCTTGGGGCGGCAGTGGTGGTGTTCCTGGGCCATGCCGGCACGCAGCGCATTTCGGGCGGGCTGCTGCACCAGTTCGGCGCCTATGGCGAGGCGGCGGTGGACGTGTTCTTCGTGGTGTCCGGCTTTGTGATCGCCCAGTCGGTGGCGGCGCGGCGGTACGACGGGCGCGACTATGCTATCGCGCGGGTGGCGCGGATATGGTCGGTGGTGGTGCCGTGCCTGGCGCTGGGCTGGCTGCTGGATTTCGTGGGGCCGGGGCTGAATGGCGCGGTCTATGCCGTGGCGCCGAACTTCGCCGGACCGGCTGATGCGGTGCAACTGGCCTCGTCGGCGCTGTTCCTGGACCATGTGTGGTTTCGCGCCGCCCAGCCAGGCAGCAACCTGCCGTTCTGGTCGCTGAACTTCGAGGCCTGGTACTACCTGGGCTTCGGGTTGCTGGTGTTTGCCCGGCGGCCGTGGAACTGGCTGGGCGCGGCGGTGGCGATGGCGGTGGCGGGGCCGAAGATCGCGCTGATGTTCCCGCTGTGGCTGTTGGGCGTGGCCTGCCAGCGGCTGTGCGCCCGCGGCGGAGTGGGGCCGGCGCTGGGCTGGGTGCTGCTGCTGGCACCCCCGGTGCTGCTGGCGTTGTGGGACCCGACACAACGGGAGTGCTACCCATTTCCGGCCTGGGAAGCGCGGGCCGCGTGCTTGTGGGACCTGCGCTACGACTATGGCGTTGGGCTGCTTGTGGCGGGCCAACTGGTGGGCGTGCATGCGCTGGCGCCGCTGCTGTGGCGCGGATTGCGGCCAGTGGCGGGGCCGGTCGCCTGGCTCGCGGGGGCGTCGTTCACGCTCTATCTGCTGCATTTTCCGTTGCTGCATTTCATTGCCGCCGCCTCGCCCTGGCCGCAGGAGTATTGGGCCAGCCGGTTGCTGGTGTTCAGCGTGCCGCCGCTGGCCGCGCTGGCAGTGGCCGGGGTGACGGAACGCCGCCGCCACGCATGGCGGCGCGGCGTTGCCGCGCTGTTGCGGCCGCGCGGGGGGTAGTGCCAACCCGCCTTGGAGAGTGAGCCGTCTTTATACCAACCACCGAAAACACTGAGTCATGATCAGGCAAGCATGGGGCTTCGCCCCAAACCCCAGCAGGGGCCAAGCCCCTGCACCTTAACCTTAAGAAAACCTATGGGTTTCCAAAGGCCGTCGGCCTTTGGTGGGTCCCTGCGGTGCGGCTTCGCGCCGCAACGGCTAAGCCCTGGCCTTGCCTTTCTAAACCGGTCACTCACTAGGCCGTTTGGCATCAGGAGGCGCGAAGGGTCTGCTTGCTGTCCGCTACCCGACAAACCGCCCCAGCCGCACCGCGGTGTGGCCGCGGCTGGGGCGCAGGCTGGGCATAACCAGCAGGCAATCGTCGTGCGGGGTGCGGATCTCGGTGGTGCCGTCGAGCGCGATCAGCGTGTTGCGGCGCGGAATAACCTCGCCACCGCGGAAACTGCGCACGAAGGCGAAGCTGCCGGTGTTGGCGGTTACCACCACGGTCACTTCGGCGGTGCGCTTCGCCAAGACTGGCTGCGGCAGGGTGGCGGGCGGCAGCAGGGCGGGGTGATTGCGCGCCAGGCCGAGATGGCGCAGCAGCCCGGCGACGCTGGCAGCGGCCATGTCGACCGTTGCCGACTGCCAGTGCTGGCCGGCTTCCACCAGCAGGGCGCGCGGCGCACCCGGCTCGGCAGTGAAGCGCGGGTGGTCGATCAGCCGCGCGCCGTTGCCGTGGCCGTGGTCGGCGACCACCAGGGAGGGGCTGCCGATCGCCTCGGCGAGGGCGCGGCTGTGCTGCGTGGCGCCGCACAGGATCAGCGGGTCGGACGGCCAGAGCATCGAATGCAGGTCGAGCACCACGTCTGCCGCTTCCACCGCGGGCAGGATGGCGCGGGCGCGCGCGAGCTCGACGGAGCGGCGCGGGCCTTCGAGCAAGGCGGGGTCCCAGATGCGGTTGAGATCCTCGTCGATGAAGCGGGTGGCGGTGGGGTGGGCGGGGTCGAAGGCGTCGAAGGCGGCGAGGTTGACGAAGCCGAAGGTCAGGCGCCCGCGTAGGGGCCGCAGGTTTTCGCGCAGCAGCCGGTCGAGGACAATGGCACCGGCGAACTCGTTGCCGTGCATCAGCGATAACAGCAGCAGATGCGGCCCGGCGGCCTCGGCCACCAGGGTGGTGAAGCCGGGGATGGCGGTGTTGCCGGCGCGCCAGGGGGCGAGGTCGGGGCGCTCGATTGCCACCTCGAACGCCGGCAGCGTGGCCGGGGCGGCGGTGGTCATGGGTTGCGGCAGGTGGTTCCCCGGGGCGATTTTGCTCTCCATGACGGCACTCTATACGGGCCGGCCCAGGCCGCAAACGCACCCAGCCATGACAATGCCGCGCGGCGCGGTCGGGCGCGGCTGAGCGGGGCGGGCGTGGATTGGCGGATATCATAGATAGTTACGATATCGTAACAAATAGGGCGTGGTGAGGGGTGCTGCCCTGGCGTCGTTTGAAAAACCGAAGTGGCGGGGTACGGTGCCGGCGGCGCGGTGCGGCGGTCGGAGCTGCGCGGCGTGATGGCGTGGCGCGGATGATGGGCGGCTGTTCGTGCGAGGTACGCCCGCGTTCGCCTGGCGGCGCGCGGCAGGGGCGGGCGCGGCAGAATTGCGGGCGTGGGGGCGCCGGCAGGGCTCGGGCGAGGGTGTGGCGTGGGCAGTTGTGCGCTGGGTGGTGGCGCTGGGGGACCGGGGTGCGGGGGCCGGGCATGGCGGCAACTGGCCCGATTGCCACAGATCGAACATGGCGCCGAGGTGGGCGAAAATTTGCGCCAGGGCGGCCAGGATGAGGGCGTGCAGGGACGCGATCAACCCGGCTTGGGCGGCCTGGTCGGCAGCCTGCGCGCGCATGTTCGCGGCGATGCCGGCGACCTGCTGGGCCAGGGGATGGGGTGATTTTTCTAACACAAGGGTGTTATATATAACTATGGCGGCCGTTGCAAGGGGGAATTTTCATTTGCCCGCATGCGGCGCCAGGAAGTTCGGTACCGCTGGCGCTGGGTGTTATGAGTGGCCGGGTGCAATTCGACGATGTGAAAGCGTGTCGGGCCTCATACCAACGGTTATAAAGAATGACCGTTGGTATGAATCTTTGTTTCGGGCGCCGCCACCCGCCAGCCCGGCGTGCGATACCAAGCGCCCCTGATGCCGGAAGAGTCGGCACAAGGGGCGGTTGGTATCAGTGATTGCCGCGTTGTGAACATTGGCCTCACAGGCTGGCCACTACAACGGCGCCCGCCTTCATGCTGCCACCCGCTCCCGCCGCGCCAGATCGAGGTCATGCGCGGCCTGCGCATTCATCCAAAACTCGGCGGACGTGCCGAAGCG
>JBBQOT010000001.1:0-21265 GCA_038331165.1 Acetobacterales bacterium | reverse complement strand
GTGCAGGGCACCATCGCGCAGTCGGATAATCCGCTGGCAATCGGCATTGTCGGCCAGGGGTTCTTCGAGGTCAGCCGGGCCGAGACGGTCGGCACCAGCGCCGTCAGCTTTGCGCCACAACGGTTCTTTTCGCGCGCCGGCGACTTCCAGATGGACCGCAATGGCTATCTGGTGAATAGCGCCGGCGACTACCTCAACGGCTGGTCGGCGAATGGCACGACCGGTGCAATCGACCGTTCAGCTGTGGCGCCGATCCGTGTGACGCAGACCGTCTACAACCCGCAACCCACCGGCGAGGTGTCGATCTCGGCCAACCTGCCGGCCACGCCCTCGGGCACCGGGCCGGTCTCGGCGCAGATCAACGTCTATGATGCGCTGGGCAACGACCACGTGGTGACGCTGGACTGGACGCGCACGGCGGCCAATGACTGGACCGTGGCGGTGGCGGTGCCCGACGACATCAACGCCGCCAATCGCGGCTCGGCGCGCGTGGCGTTTGGCCCGGCGACCAGCGGCAACCCGGTGCCGCAGGGCACCGTCGGCCTGATCGGCAGCGCTACCGGCAGCGTGACGGCGGGAACCTATGCGGCCGATAGCCCTGCCACCCTGGCGTTCGATGTGGATTTCGGTGCCGGCGTGCAGTCGATCACGTTGAACCTGGGGACGTATGGGCTGTCGAGCGGGGTGACACAGTATTCCGGCAGCGAGTTCAGCCTGCGCGGCATCAGCCAGAACGGGGTGCCGCCGGGCGGCTTTTCCGGCGTGTCGACCACGTCGGCCGGCGATGTGCAGGTGACCTATGACAACGGCCAGTCGCGCACCATTGCGCGGGTGCCGGTGATCACCTTCAACGACCCGAATTCGTTGCAGCGCCAGGACGGCCAGGCGTTCACCAGTACGCTGGCCTCGGGCGATGCGCTGACCCAGGACGCGCGCACCAACGGCGCGGGCGGCATCGTCACCAACTCGGTGGAGAACTCCAATGTCGATATCGCCAACGAGTTCACCAAGCTGATCGTGGCGCAGCGCGCCTATTCGGCCAACACCAAGATGGTGACCACGGCGGACGAGCTGTTGCAGCAGACGCTGGACATGAAGCGCTGAGCGCGGGCAGGCGCTAAGGCGGGAGGGATCGGGCCATGAGCCTCGAAGGTAGCCTGTCCATCGCCGCCAGCGGCCTGTTGAACATCAACCGGCATCTGGCGGTGGTGTCGCAGAACGTGGCCAATGTGGGCACGCCGGGATATGCGCGCCAGGTGCTGCCGCAATCGAGCATGACCGCGGCCGACCAGGGCATGGGCGTGCGCAGTGCGGTGGCGCAGCGGCAGATCGATCTGCATTTGCAGCAGGCGGCGCTGTACCAGGCCAGCACGGTGGCGGGGCTGGACGCGACGGCGGCGGCGTTGTCGGGGGTGGAGGTGGTGCACGGCGCCACCGGCGCGGGCGACGACCTGCCCAGCCTGCTCGGCCGGGTGGAGGACAGCTTCATCCGCCTGGCGACCGATACGGCGAGCCAGCCGAACCAGGCGGCGGTGGTGGCGGCGGCCGATGCGCTGGCGCGCCAGGTGCGCGGGCTGGATGCGGCGTATGGCGCCGCACGACAGTCAGCGCAGGATGCGGTGGTGGCCGATGTCGCCACGCTGAATGCCACGCTGCGGCGGATCGGTGGGCTGAGCGACAGCATCGTGCAGGTTCGCGCGATGGGGCTTTCCAGCGCCGACCTGGAGAACCAGCGCGACGCCGCGCGGGGCGAACTGGCCGGGCTGATCGATGTGCGGGCGATGACCGCGCCGTCGGGCGAGCTGCTGCTGGCGACATCGAGCGGCCTCAGCCTGCCGACGCGGTTCATTGATCTACCGTTTGCGGTGGACGCAGCGACGCTGGATGCGACCTCGTACTATCCCGGCGGTGGCGCACCGGCGGTGACGCTGGGCGGCATTGACGTGACGACGCGATTGGGCGCCGGGCGGTTGGGCGCCAATCTGGGCTTGCGCGACGATGTGCTGCCGACATTCCAGGCGGAGCTTGACGAGTTCGCCATCACCCTGTCGCGCCGCTTCGAGGCGCAGGGGCTGCGGCTGTTCAGCGATCCCGCCGGCGCGGTGCCGGCCGGCGGCGGTACGCCGGTGCAGGACGGTTATGTCGGCTATGCCGGGATCATCGGCTTGAACCGCGCGGTGGCCGACGATCCGGCGCTGGTGCGCGACGGCACGCATGACGTGGCTGACGACCCCACCGGCGCCACCGCGTTTCAGCGCAATCCCGCCGATGGCCCCGCCGGCTTCGCTACCCTGGTGGGGCGGGTGCTGTCGCACGGCTTCGGCACCGAGATCCGCGCCGGCGTGGCGCAGCCGACCCCGGCGCGAACCGGGCTCGGCCCCATCGGCCTGCTGGAGGCGCCCTATGCCCCGCCGGTTGGGTTGGCGGCCTTGGCCAGCGCGTTGGTGGCGGCGCAGACGCGTGCCAGCAGCGACGCCGCCGGCGCGGTGGGGTCGGCGCGCGGGCTTCAGACGGCGCTCGACGGCAAGCTCGCCGCCGGCAGCGCGGTCAGCGTGGACCAGGAGATGACGGTGATGCTGCAGCTGCAGGCGGCCTATGCCGCCAATGCCCGGGTGATCGCGGCGGTGCGGACGATGATGGACCAGACGTTGCAATTGCTGCGGTGAGGGGGCGGGGATGAGCACGATTGCCGCAGGCTTCAGCTTGGCCGCGACGGCTGGATTCGGTGCGCGCGGCAGCGTGCTGGCCAGTGCCGCGCAGGTGCGCGAGCGGCTGGATACGCTGACCCGCCAGGCCGCCAGCGGGCGGGTGGCCGAGACCTATGGCGGGTTGGGCGCGGGGGCGGCCGCCAGCCTGTCGCTGCGCCCGGCGGTGACCCGCATCGCGGCGTGGCAGGCCAATATCGACGCCGTGCAGGGGCGCATGGAGGTGACGCAGTCGAGCCTGCATCAGATCAGTGCCATTGCCGCCGATTTCCGCGCCCGCACCGCCGACCTCAACGGCCTCAGCGCGGTCATGGTCGACGCGGTTGCCGCGGGTGCGCGCGACGCGTTGCGCAGCGTGGCCGGGTTGCTGAATACGCGCCTCGGCGACCAGTACGTGTTCGCCGGCCAGGACAGCGGCACCGCGCCGGTGCCGGACGCCGACGCCATATTGTCGTCGGGTTTTGCCACCGGGATTGCCGCGTCGGTCGGCGCGCTGGGCGGCAATGGCGCCGCGGCGACGATCGCGGCGACGCTGGCCACTGCTCGTGCCAACACCCCCGGCGTCTCGCCGTTCTCGGCGGCGCTGTCCCAACCGGCCGACGCGCTGGCCGCGCTGCGCGCGCAGGCGCCGGTGGGCGACGGGCAGAGCGTGCCGGTTGGCATCCTGGCCAGTGCAAATGCCGATGCCACATCGCTCGGCGGCGGCTCCACCGGGTCGTACATGCGCGACATCCTGCGCGGGCTCGCCACCTTGGGCGCGCTCGGCAGCGCGCAGATGAACGGTGCCGGTTTTGCCGCGGTCGTGGCCGATGTGCGCGCCACCCTGGAAGGCGCGGTCAGCGCGCTGAATGTCGATGCCGGGGTGTTGGGCAACCGCCAGGCGGCGATCACCGAGGGGCGGGCGCGGCTGGATGCGACGGCGACGGTGCTGCGCGCCCAGGTGGCGGATGTAGAGGATGTGGATATGGCCGAGGTGCTGTCGCGGCTGGCGTTGACGCAGACGCAGTTGCAGGCGTCGTACCAGTTGCTGGCCGGGTTGCAGGGGCTAAGCCTGACCAAGTTCCTCCAGGCCGGCTGATGCCATGCCGGCGCCGTGCATTCCACTGACGACCGCGCTGCGGCCCGATCAATGACCCGGAAAATGACCGGCGGGCTTCACCGCGCATTAACCACCCGGCTCCACAATGGGGCTCGCCCGCAAAATCGCGGGGGCATGCGTGAACAATTGGGCAAGTAGGAAAACTGACCATGTCCCTCAATTCGGTTAACACCAACCTGAACGCGGCGATTGCCCTGCAGTCGCTGAACATCACCTCCTCGCAGCTGGCCGCCAGCCAGAAGACGATTTCCACCGGCTATCGCGTGGCCGACGCCAAGGATGACGGTGCGGCCTATGCCGTGGCGCAGCGGGTGCGTTCGGATGTCGGCGCGCTGGGCAGTGCGAACCAGCAGCTCGGCAACGTGAAGGGCCTGATCTCGACGACGATCACCGGGCTCAACTCGGCGTCGAATACGCTGAAGGAGGCGCGCGAAATCCTGGTGAAGCTGGCCGACAGCAACACCCAGGGCGACCAGCGCACCCAGTATGTGGCGCAATACCAGTCGAAGCTTTCCAACGTGAAGACGTTCTTGCAGGACGCTGGCTACAACAACAAGTCGCTGATCGGCGACATCACCGGCAGCAACGGCAGCTTCGGTGCGGTGGCGGTGATCCGCAACGAGGTTGGCGCAACCTATGGCATCGCCACCTTCGGCGGCTCGGCGTTCTTCGCCTCGGTGAACTTCACTTCGACCGCGCTGGGATCGGCCGCCAGCGTGCAGGCGCTGATCACCCAGACCGGCACGTTTCTGAACGCGCTATCCACGTTGGGCACGCAGCTGAACACCTATGGCTCGGCGTCGAACTACGTCGACAACCAGATCAGCTACAATAACGACAAGATCGACAGCCTGAACGGCGGCCTCGGGTCGCTGATCGATGCGGACCTGGCCAAGGAGTCGGCGAAGCTGCAGGCGCTGCAGATCCGCCAGCAGCTGGGCACCCAGGCGCTGTCGATCGCCAACCAGGCGCCGCAGAGCCTGCTGAGCCTGTTCAAGTAAGCGGCGGCCAGTCGGTCCCGCGTTTGGTCGAGAGGGGCCGGGCAGGACGCCCGCGCCCCGGCCCGCCGGGCGGAAAAACCCGCCGCGGTGGACGCAATTCAGCTTCCCGGCCGACGCCGACCCGCCGTGCAGCACGATGGGTTTCGAGGGCCGGCTGGCGGACCACCTAGGAGCTCTCATGTCGACCCTCGTGCTGGAACTTCGGCAAGGCGAGATGATGATCGTGAACGGCGCGCCAATTCGGTTTCGTACGAAATCGCGGATCGAATTGACGGCCCACGCCCGGTTTCTGTTCGGCAAGCAGATCATGGCGCCCGACCAGGCCGACAGCCCGGCGCGGCGCATCTATTTCGCGCTCCAGTCGGCCTATATCGGCACTGACGAGGAGCGTGGCCAAGGGTTGATCGCCGCGCGCGAACTGATCGCCGCGTTCAAGACCGCCACCACCTCGGCGCTGGCGCGCGAGATCCTCGACCGGGCGCTGGCATCGGCCGAGATCGACGACTGCTACCAGGCGCTGAAGCTCGCTCGCCGCATCATGCGCCACGAGGATGCGGTGCTGGGGCGGGCCAGCGCGCCTGTTGTCACCGAAACAACCGCGCCGCCGCTGCTGGCGTCGGCGGGGCGGGCCTGATCGGCCGGCCCACCCAGGAAAGGAATTCATCTCATGCAAAACGGCATGGAACAGGCTGTGCGCGCATATACTGCCTCGGCTGCTCATCGCAGCCCGCGCGACCAGGAGGCCGATGTGTTCCGCCGCGCCACGGCGGCGTTGCGCAAGGGACGCGGGGCCAACCCGGTGGTGCAGGTTCGCGCCCTGGCCGACAATACGCGGTTGTGGACCACGGTGATCGACTTGATGCAGGACCCGCAGAACGCGCTGCCGCCGGCGCTGCGGGCGTCGATCGTTTCGGTGGGGTTGGCGGTACAGCGCGAGATGCAGCGCGATGCGCCGGATTTCGAGTTTCTCATCGAGGTTAACGAGGACCTCGCCGCCGGCCTGTCCGGCAATGGGTCGTGATCCGATCCTGGCGCTTGAAGTGGCCGCGCCATGTGGGTCCGCCGATCCACCAGTACCCCGGTCGCGAACCCGGGTGACCAGGAGCATCCCGTGCACGGGACCCTAGGTGCCGCGCAATGACCCAGGTTTCGGGTGCGGCGCTGCTTGGCCTGCTGCGCGGTGCCGCCGGCGGGTCGTTGCTGTCGACGCTGTATGGCAATGGCTCGGCGACCGGCACCGGGGTGGCGACCAACCCGTTCATCGCACTGCGCCTGGCTGAGAAGAACCGCACGCGGGAGGTGGCGGCCACCGCCAAGCAGCCCGAGACGCTGCGCGACATCACCGCGTTTCGCACCGCCGTCGGCCGCGCGACCACAGCCGCACAGGCGTTGGACAATCCGTCGGTGATCAAGGTGCTTCTGGTCGCCAATGGCCTGTCCGACCAGTTGCCCTATGCCGCGCTGGCCAAGAAGGTTCTGCTTTCGGACCCCGCCGACCCGAAATCGCTGGTCAACCGGCTGGCCGACCGCCGCTGGTCGGCCGTGGTGGACGCGTTCCAGTTTGCCAAGAAGGGGATCGCCCCGCTCAAGGACCCGAAGGTGCAGGCAACGCTGACCGATGGCTATGCCGAGGTTGCCTGGCGCCGAGGGCTGGAGGCGAATACGCCCGGGTTGGCCGACGCGTTGGACGTGCGCGAGCGGGCGGCGAAGTTCACCACCGCGTTGCAGGTGCTGGGCGACCCAGTGTTGCGGCGCGTGGTGACCACGGCGCTGGGCATTCCGCAGGAGATCGCCTTCCAGGAACTGCCGGCGCAGGAGAGGGCGATCACCCAGCGCCTCGACCTCAAGAGGTTGCAGGAACCCAAGTTCGTCGACGGGCTGGTGCAACGCTACCTGCTGGAGAAGCAGAGGAACACGAGCCCGTCGAAGCAGTCCGATCTCAACAGCCTGTCGGTGCAGTCGCGCAGCCTGTTCGTCTGAGCCCGCGCCCATCCACGACCACGCCGCTTGCGCCGATCGCTCAAAAGGAGCCACCGATGCGAACCGCCACCCCAGCTGACCCCGCCCTGCCCGACCCCGCCCTGCCCGCCATTGGGCAACCCGACCCCGCCCATCTCGGGCGGCGTATCCGCGAGATGACCGCTGCCGGGCGCGTGCATGCTGCGCGGCCGTTGCTGGGCGCGCTGCGGCGCATGGCTCCGGCCTCGGCTGAATTGTCCGATATGGAAGCGCGACTGCTGCTGCGCGAAGGCCGCATCCCCGAGGCGTTGGCCGAGCTGGATGCGGGGCTGGCGCGCGATAACGGTTCGGTGGTGCTACGCATCAGCCGCGCCGACGCCCGCATGCAGGCCCACGACGTGGCGGGGGCAGCCGCCGACGCCGCCGACGCGGTCATCCTCGCGCCCGACAATGCCCAGGCCAAGGCGGTGCTGGGCGCGATCCTGCTGGAAATGAACCGGCCGGACGACGCCCGGCCGTGCCTGCGCGAGGCGGTGGCCGCCGAGCCGCGCAATGGCGCTTTCGTGCGCGCCTATGCGATCGCGCTGGAGCGCACCGGCGACGCCGCTGCCGCATCCGCGGTGCTGGATGCGGGGATCGGCCACGTGCCCGGCGATGTCGGGCTGCGTACCGCGGCGATCATGGTGGCGATGCGGCAGCGCGACTTTAACCGCGCGGCCGGTTTGGCCGAGGCGGCGCGATGCGACGGCGTGGCCGATGCCTGCGTGTTCGGCCTGCGTGGCCATGCTCTGTCGAGCCTGGGTCGTCACGACGAGGCGGGCAGCGCCTATGCTGAGGCGTTGAAGCTGGCGCCGGAGGACCCCTATGTGCGCCACCTGGTGATCGCCGCGGGGCTGCTGCCAGAGGCTTCGCGCGCGCCCGGTGCGTATCTGGAGACGGTGTTCGATGGCTATGCGGAGCGGTTCGAGGCGCATCTGATCAGCCTGCACTATCGCGTGCCGGGCCTGTTGCGCGCGGCGCTGCTGGAGCATTGCCCGGCGCTGGCACACGGCGCGGCCGCGGGACCGTTGCTCGACCTGGGCTGCGGCACCGGGCTGCTGGCGGTGGTGCTGTCGGACCTGAACGTGGGGCCGTTGACCGGGGTGGACCTGTCGGAGCGCATGTTGGGTGAGGCGCGGGGCAAGGCGCTGTACGACACGCTCGTGCACGCCGATCTGGAGGCGTTCCTGGCGCAGGACGCGACCGCCTGGCCGCTGGTGCTCGCGGCCGATGTGTTCTGCTATTTCGGCGTCCTGGATGGGGCGCTGGCGGCGGTGCATGCGCGGCTGCAACCCGGCGGGATGCTGATGTTCACCCTTGAGGAGACGGACCCGGGCGATGACCGTCCGTGGCGCCTGGGTCGCCAGGGGCGCTTCGCCCACGGCATGGCGTATGTGAGGGACGCCGCCGCGCGCGCCGGCTTCGCCATCCGTGCCGCGCGGCGCGAGGTGCTGCGCAGCGAGGCGGGGGCGGATGTGACCGGGATGTTGTTCGTGCTGGAACGGGTGCGCCATGACGGCTGAATCGGGGCAAGCCGCCCTGTTGCCCGTCGCTGCCGCCGTCTCGGACATCGAGGCTTGGCAGGGCGGGCAGCACGCGGCACTCGGCATGGCATTGCTGGACCAGGGGCGGGCGGGCGAGGCGCTGGTGGCGCTGCGCGGCGCGGTGGCGTTCGGCGACCGGCGGCCGGCGACACGGCTGAACCTGGCGCTGGCCGAGGATCGCGCCGGCGATGTGGAACAGGCGCGGGAGATGATGCGCGTTCTTCATGACAGCCTGCCGGGCTGGGACGAACCGGCGCTGCGCCTGGGCGAGAGCCTGCGCCGCGACGGTCGTCTGGCTGAGGCGGAGATCGAGTATGGGCGCGCGCTGGAGGCCAACCCGCAGCGGCCAGAGGCGTTGCTGAGCCTCGCGGCCCTGTTGATGCTGCGGCACGAGGCACCGCGCGCGCAGATGCTGCTGCTGCGCTGCTGCGCCCGCGCGCCCGAGCGTGCTGATGCCTGGGATGCGCTGGGCCTGTCGCTGTTGATGACTGGCGATATTCCGGCGGCTGAATCCGCCTTTGCTGAGGCGCAGCGACTGCTACCGGATAGCATCGACATCGCGGTGCGCCGGGCCGAGGCAGCCGCGCTGGGCGGCAGCGCGGCACAGGAGCTGGCGCGGCTGGAGGTGGCCGCCGCCGAAGACCCAGCCAACATGGCGCTGCTGACCGCGCGCGGTGTGCTGCTGGGCCGACTGGGCCGGCGCGAGGAGGCGGTGGAGGTGTTGGAGGCGGCGGTGGCACTGGCGCCAGAGGCGGTGGTGCCGACGGTGGCACTGGCCAATGCGCTGACCGTGGTCAGCCGGCCGGCGCTGGCGGTCGAGGTGTTGCGCCGGGCGGTGGTGCTGGCGCCCGAGGATGCCAATCTGCGCAACAACCTGGCGGCCACGCTGGTGCGCGTGCACCGCTACGGCGAGGCGCGCGCGGTGCTGGAGGCGCTGGTCGACGTGCACGGGCCGCAGCTCAACTTCCTGTGCAACCTGACCAACGCGCTGGTGTCGCTGGGCTTGCAGGACGAGGGGGTGGCCCGGGCGCGCCAGGCGGTGGCGCTGCTGCCCGATGCCCATCTGGCATGGCGGGCGCTGGGCAATGCGCTGTCGTACCACCCGGACGTCAGCGGCACGGCGCTGCTGGACGCCTATCGTGGCGTCGGCCGCACCATGGCGCGCACCCCGCCGGAGCCGCTCGGCAACGCGCGCGATCCCGCCCGGCGGTTGCGGCTGGGGCTGTTGTCACCGACGCTGAAGACCCATCCGGTTGGCTGGCTGACGGTCGCCGGGTTCGAGACGCTCGACCCCGAGGCGTTCGAGATCGTCTGCCTGGGCCAGCCGGAGGCGAACGACCCGATCCAGCGCCGGTTCCGCGCGATCGCCAGCGAGTGGCATGTGGTCGATACCGAGGCGCCGGCGGCACTGTCGCGGCGCATCCGCGAACTGGGCATCGACATCCTGATCGAGCTGTCCGGCTATGGCGACCGCGGGTTGATCGCCGTCTGCGCCGACCGGCCGGCACCGGTGCAGGTGAAATGGGTGGGGATGCAGAACCATTCGACGGGCCTGGCCGAGATGGACTGGATCGTGACGGACCGATGGGAGACGCCGGCGGGCTTCGAGCGCTTCTATTCCGAGCAGCTGCTGCACCTGCCAGATGGCTATGTCTGCTATTCCCCGCCGCCGTATGCGCCCGATGTGGTGGCGCTGCCGGCACTCCGGCGTGGGCACGCGACCTTCGGCTGTTTCAACAACACCGCCAAGATCACGCCGGTGGTGATCGCCACCTGGGCGCGGGTGCTGCATGCGGTTCCCGGTGCGCGGCTGGTGCTGAAGGCGCATCAGTTCGGCGAGGCGGCGACCCATGCGCGCTTCCTGGCGGCGTTCGCCGTGCACGGTATCGACGCCGGCCGGGTGGAACTGCGGGGCGGCTCGTCGCATCGCGCGCTGCTGGCGCAGTATGGCGATATCGACGTGGTGCTGGACCCGTTCCCCTATAGCGGCGGCTTGACCACGTGCGAGGCGTTGTGGATGGGGGTGCCCACGCTCACCATGCCGGGCGAAACCTTTGCGTCGCGCCACTCCGCCAGCCACATGTCCAATGCCGGGTTGGCCGACTGGGTGGTGGCGGACGCCGATGCCTATGTCGCGCGCGCGGTCGAGGCGGTGCGGGATGCCGATGCGCTGGCGCGGCTGCGGGCGGGGCTGCGGGCCCAAGTGCGGGCCAGTCCGCTGTGTGACGCGCCGCGCTTCGGCCGCAGCCTGGGCGGGGCTTTGCGCCATGCCTGGCAGGCGTGGTGCGCGGCGCCGCTGCCGGGCGGCTGAGGGGCGCCATCAGGGGACGCTGGCCAGACTTGCCGTTGGTGCATGAACTTCGGCATGGCGCGGGGATCATAACGCTGCTTATGATCCCCCCTGTGCCCGATCAGCCCGACCTGTTGTTCCTGCTGCATGACATCGCCCGCCAGTTGCGGGTGTCCGGTGACCGTCGCGCGCGGGCGCACGGCATGACCCGGGCGCAGTGGGTCATCCTGTGGTGGCTGGAGCGTCAGCCTGGCCTGTCGCAGAAGGAACTGGCCGAGATCATGGATGTGGAGCCGATCACGGTGGCCCGCCTGGTCGACCGGCTGGCCGGGCGCGGCATGGTGGAGCGGCGCGACGACCCGGCCGACCGGCGCATATGGCGCCTGCATCTGCTGGCCCCGGCGTTTCCCGTGCTGGAGCAGATGCGCGGCGTGCGTGACCAGGTGGCGAGCGCGCTGGCCAGTGGGGTGGCACCCAAGGCGCTGGAGACAGTGCGCCAGACGCTGATCGCCATGAAGGCCAATATCGTGGCCGACCTTCGCCAGCGGCCCGCCGATTTGACCACTTCGCCTTCCCAATCCGCCTCGCCCCGTTCCGTTCAGCCCCGCCTCGTTCGGCCCCGCGCGGGCGCCAGCCGTTCTGGCGCTTCCAGTGGGACCGTCGTGGCGGAACCCGTGTTTCAGCAGGATCGTCCCTGACCATGTCGCAATCTGCCACCGCCCCACGGCTCGTCGCCCCCGAGGAAACACCTGTGCACGCCCACCAACGCTCGAAGGTGCTGCGGCCGGTGCTGATGCTGGGTGGGGTGCTGGTGGTCGCCGTGGGCTCGTTTTTCTATTGGCTCAATGGCGGGCGCTACGTGTCGATCGACAACGCCTATGTCCGCGCCGCCAAGGTTGCGGTGGCAACCGACGTGCCGGGCACTGTGCTGGAGGTGACGGTGCGCGAGGGCCAGCGGGTGAAGAAGGGCGATGTGCTGTTCCGCCTCAACCCGCAACGCTTCCAGATCGCGCTCGACGGCGCCCAGGCGAAGCTGAACGAGGTCGAGCTGTCGTTGCATGCGATGAAGGTCGACTACCAACGTATGTTGCGCGATGTCGAAGCCAAGCAATCCCAGGTGCAGGCCGACCAGGCGGCGTTCGAACGCTATGCCAACCTGGTGCGTGGCGGTGGCGTGACCCGCGCCGACTATGACGATGCCCGTTTCAGGCTTGCCGCCAATAAGGCGGTGGTGGCCAGCCTGACCGAACTGGCGCAGGTGCAGCTGGCCCGCCTGGGCGGCAACCCGGAGGTGGACGTGCGCACCATGCCGCAATTCCTGATGGCCAAGTCGCAGGTGGACGAAGCCGAGCGCCAGCTGCTGCACGCCACCTTCATCGCACCGTTCGACGGGGTGGCGACCCAGGTCGAGAGCATTCAGCCCGGCATGTACATGGCCGCCGGTACCCCTGCCTTCGGCCTGATTTCGAATGAGCGGGTGTGGGTGGAGGCGAGCCCGAAGGAGACCGACATCACCTACGTGAAGCTGGGCGATGCCGTGACCCTGACGGTTGACACCTATCCCGGCCGCAGCTGGCGCGGCGTGGTCGAAAGCATCTCACCGGCCAGCGGCGCCGAGTTCTCGGTGCTTCCGGCGCAGAACGCCTCGGGCAACTGGGTGAAGGTGGTGCAGCGCATTCCGCTGCGGGTGCGCGTTGAGCGCGCCGCCGGCGACCCCGAATTGCGCGCGGGCATGAGCGTGGTGGTGTCGATCGATACCGGCCACGTGCGCCACGTTGCGGATCTTTGGCCGCGCTGACAGGCTGATGTCTGGCGCCAGCACCACGGCAGGCGCGCCGGCGGCCCCTTCGGCTCCGGGCGCTGTGGTCACGCCGCTGGGCATCGGCCAGCGGCGCCTGTTGACCGGCTGCGCGATGACCGCGGTGCTGATGCAGATCCTGGATTCGACCATCTCGATCGTGGCGCTGCCGTACATGCAAGGCAGCCTGTCGGCGACGGCGGACCAGATCACCTGGGTGCTCAGCTCGTACATCATCGTCTCGGCGATCATGACTGCGCCGGTGGGCTGGCTGGCCAACCGGTTCGGGCGCAAGAACCTGTTCCTGTTCTCGATGATCGGCTTCACCGCCACCTCGGTGCTGTGCGGCATGGCGCAGACGTTGGAACAGATGGTGGCGTTTCGCATCATCCAGGGCACGTTTGGCGCGGCCTTGGCGCCCCTGGCGCAGGCGACGATGCTGGACATCTATCCGTTCGAGCAGCGCGCCCAGGCGATGGCGATCTTCGGCATGGGCATCATGGTGGGGCCGATCATGGGCCCCACGCTGGGCGGGTATTTGACCGACTGGTTCCACTGGCGCTGGGTGTTCTATGTCAACGTGCCGTTCGGCGTGCTGGCCACCATCGGCGTTCTATTCTTCATGCCACGCACGCCGCAGCGCCCAGAGCTGAAGTTCGACGTCACCGGGTTTGCCGTGCTGGTGCTGGCGATCGGCAGTTTTCAGCTGATGCTGGATCGCGGGCAGGGCGAGGACTGGTTCACCTCGGCGGAGATCATCGCCTGTGCGGTGCTGGCGGCGCTCGGCTTCTATCTGTTCGTGGTGCATATGTTCACGGCCGAGAAGCCGCTGATCCCGCGCGGCATCTTCCACGACCGCAACTTCGTCGCCGCGATGGTGATGATGTTCTGCACCGGCTCGATCATGATGGCCAGCTCGGCATTGCTGGCGCCGTTTCTGCAGAAGCTGTCGGGCTATCCGCCGTCGGAGGCGGGGCTGCTGCTGGCGCCGCGCGGCCTGGGCACGATGGTGGCGATGGTGCTGGCGTCCCGCCTGGGCGGGCGCTATGTCGACCAGCGCAAGTTGATGGCCTTCGGGCTGATCGGGCTGGGGCTGACGCTGCACAGCATGACGACGTGGACGCCCGAGATGCCGTCGTCGCTGATCACCACCACGCTGACGATCCAGGGCTTCTGCATGGGGTTCATCTTCAACCCGATGACAGTGGTGACCTTTGCCACCCTGCCGCCGCAGTACCGCGCCGATGCCGCGGCGTTGCAGAACCTGGCACGCAACTCTGGCGCGGCGATCGGTATTGCGGTGACGTCGTTCATGCTGACCCGCAACACGCAGACGGCGCATGCCGACCTTGCGGCCAACATCACGCCGTTTGCGCGGCTGACGCCCATGAGCGACATGGCGCACCGGCTGCTGGACCCCACCACCGCGCGCGGTGCCGGGCTGCTGGATGCGCTGATCACGCGTGAGGCGCAGATCGTTGCGTTCGCCAACGACTACCAGATCCTCAGCCTGATGGTGGTGCCGCCGCTGCTGCTGCTGTTCGTCATGCACCGCCCGCCGCAGGCGATGCCGGTGGCCGCACCGGCAGCAAAGCCGGCAACCGCCCCGCTGCCGCCTGCCAGCCCGCCGCCTGCTGCCGGCCCGGCAACAGGCCGCGCGACCAGCGCAGCCGAGTGACATGAGCGACGCGGTTCGCCATCGTGGCCTGATCAGCATGTTCTGCATGATGGGCGTGCTGATGGTGGTGCTCGACTCCACCATCTCGATCGTGGCGCTGCCTTATATGCAGGGCAGCCTGTCGGCGACGATGGACCAGATTACCTGGGTGATATCGTCCTACATCATCGTCTCGGCGATCATGACGGCGCCGGTGGGGTGGCTGGCCAACCGCTTTGGCCGGAAGAATCTGTACCTGACCTGTCTGCTGGGCTTCACCGTCACCACCACGCTCGCCGGTGCGGTGCAGTCGCTGGAGCAGATGATCGCCTGTCGCGTGCTCCAAGGCACCTTCGGTGCCGCCCTGGTCCCGCTCAGCCAGGCCACGATGCTCGACATCTACCCGGTGGAACAGCGCGCGCGCGCCATGGCCTATTTCGGCATGGGGGTGATGATCGGGCCGATCATGGGCCCGACTCTGGGGGGCTACCTGACGGAATGGTTCCATTGGCGCTGGGTGTTCTATGTCAACGTGCCGCTGGGCTTGGCGGCCGCCCTGGGGCTGGCCATGTTGATGCCGGCGTCCCTGCCGCAACGTGCGCTGCGCTTCGACTGGACCGGCTTCGCCGTGCTCGCCCTCGGCGTGGGCTCGATGCAGATCATGCTCGACCGCGGCTCGCTGAAGGACTGGTTCACCTCCACCGAGATCATCATCGCCGCCGTGCTGGGGGGCCTCGGCCTCTATCTGTTCCTGGTGCATATGCTGACGGCGGAGAAGCCGTTCATCCCGCGCGCACTGTTCAAGGACCGCAACTTCACCACGGCAATGCTGGTGATGTTCGCCAGCAACACCGTGATGATGTCGAGCAACACGCTGCTCGCCCCCTATCTCCAGCGCCTGTCCGGCTATCCCGTCGCCGATGCCGGTCTGCTGCTGGCGCCGCGTGGCCTCGGCACCATGGTGGCGATGCTGGTCTGCTCGCGCCTTGGCCCCTATGCTGACCAGCGCAAGCTGATCGCGACCGGCTTGGTGCTGCTCAGCGTCACGCTGTACGACATGTCGACCTGGACGCCAGATATCAACCAACGCTGGCTGATCGGCGTCTTGCTGGTCCAGGGTGTGGCGATGGGCCTGATCTGGAACCCGCTGACGGTGGTGTCGTTCTCCTCGCTGCCGGCGCATCTGCGCGGCGATGCCACTGCCGTGCAGAGCCTGGGGCGCAATATCGGGGCGGCGATCGGCATCTCGGTCACAACCTTCTCGCTGTCGCACTGGATGCAGGCGAGCCATGCCGGTCTGGCGGCCGCGTTCACGCCGTTCACCCGCGCCATTCCGGGCCAGGAAGGTGCGGCGCAGTTCCTCGATGCCACCACCCGCCACGGCGCGGTCATGCTCGACCGGATCATCAGCCGCGAGGCGATGATCATCGCCTACAGCAACGACTTCCTGATGATGAGCCTGGTGGCAATCCCGTGCATGGCGTTGGTGTTGATGATGCGCAAGGTGACCGCGCCGGCGCCGCCCCGCCCATCCGCCGGCCCGCCGCCGGAACGGGTTGCCGCTCCGCCCACCGGAGCGGGCGCCGAACCCACCCGCGCCGCCGCCGCCCCCGCGCGCTGACGCCCGGTGCCATGAGCGACACCGCCCCGGTTCGCCACCGCGCGCTGATCGCCGGCTTCGCCATGATGGCGACGATGATGAACGTGCTCGACAGCACCATCGCCAACGTGGCGCTGCCGTACATGCAGGGCAGCCTGAACACCACACTGGACCAGACCACCTGGGTGCTGACCAGCTACGTCATCGCCTCCGCCATCATGACCGCGCCGGCCGGTTGGCTCGCGCACCGCTATGGGCGGAAGAACGTCTTCATCATCTGCATCACCGGCTTCACCGTCACCTCCATGCTCTGCGGCATGGCACAGTCGCTGGAGCAGATGGTGCTGTTCCGCGTGCTTCAGGGCCTGACCGGCGCCGCCCTGATGCCGCTCAGCCAGGCCACCATGCTCGACATCTTCCCGGTCGAACAACGCTCCCAGGCGATGGCGATCTTCTTCATGGGCGTCATGATCGGCCCGATCATGGGCCCCACGCTGGGCGGCTTCCTGACCGACACGCTGTCCTGGCGCTGGGTGTTCTACGTCAACCTGCCCGTCGGTCTGCTCGCCGTGTTCGGGCTTGCGATCTTCATGCCCAAGGCACCGGTCAGGCCCGAACTGCGCTTCGACTGGATCGGCTTCGCCGCCCTGGCCCTGGCTGTCGGCATGTTCCAATTGATGTTGGACCGCGGCGGAACCGAGGACTGGTTCCAATCCGCTGAGATCATCGCCGAGGCCGTGCTCGCTGCCCTAGGCCTCTACCTTTTCATCGTCCACATGTTCACGGCGGAAAAGCCGCTGATCCCGCCGGCGATCTTCCGTAATCGAAACTTCACCGGCGGGCTGGTGACGATGTGCTTCACCATGGCGATCCTGATGGCGAGCTCGGCCTTGCTGGCACCCTACCTGCAGAACCTGTCGGGCTATCCCGTCTCCGACACCGGGCTGATCCTGGCGCCGCGTGGCCTCGGCACGGTGGGCGCCATGCTGATCGCCGGCCGGCTCGGCACCCGCGTCGATCAGCGCTACCTCGTCGGCTTCGGCCTGCTCCTGCTTGGCTGGGCCCTACGCGACATGAGCACCTGGACCCCCGATGTGCCGATTCCACAACTCATCACCGGCATGGTGATCCAAGGCTTCTGCATGGGGATGATCTTCAACCCCCTCACCGTGCTGGCCTTCTCCACCCTGCCGCCGCAATTCCTCAGCGATGCCTCGGCGATCCAGGCGCTGGCCCGCAATATCGGCGCCGCCGCCGGTATCTCGGTCACCTCCGCCATGCTGGTCAGTGGCATGCAAACCTCCCACGCCGGCCTCGCCGCGACCGTCACGCCCTATACCCGCCCGCTGCTGGAATCGCCGCGGGCCGCGCAGTTGCTCGACCCCTCGACAGTGCAGGGGGCGGCGCGGCTGAACGGTGCGATCAGCCGCGAGGCGCTGATCATCGCCTACAACAACGATTTCAGGCTGTTGAGTTTCCTCACCTTCCCGTCGCTGGCGATGCTTTTGCTGATGCGCCGCGCCCGGCCGCCAGTGCCCGTGGCGGCCGCGGCACGTTAGGTCACCTGCAGTATAACGTCACTCCAGTAACAAGCATGGGGCTTCGCCCCAAACCCCACCAAGTCCGGAGCGCGCCTTCGCGCGACGGGCCAAGCCCCTGGACCTTGAATACTTGCAGGTGAGGGCGCTCCCCAAAGGCAGTCGGCTTTTGGAAACCAGATTTTTTCGATATTATGAGGTCCAGGGGCTCGGCCCCTGGTGGGTCCAGGGCAAAGCCCTGGCCTTGCCTAATGCAGCTTGGAACAAGCCGCCGCATTCGCAAGGAGGCCCCGATGGCCGTGAACCGCAAGAAGATCCTGTTGCCCACCGAGATGGCGCGCGCCGGCTGGGCCGTGCTTGACGGGCGCGATGACCTGGAGGCCGTGCCGTTCGGGCCGGAGATGAGCGCCGAGGCGTTCCACGAGCACCTGGCCACCGCCAGCGGTGTTGGCCTGTGGGGCCGCCCGTTTCCCGCCGCATCGGCCGCCGCGGCACCGCATCTGGAGGTGGTGAGCCGCATCGGTGTCGGTTACGACGCGGTCGATGTGCCGGCGTTGTCGGCGCGCGGCATTCCGCTGTTCATCGCCGGCACGGCCAATTCGGTCAGCGTGGCCGAGCAAGCGCTGTTCTTTATGTTCTTCCTGGCCCGCCAGGGCTTCGCCCAGGACCGCGTGGTTCGCGAGGGCAATTGGCCCGGCAAGTACGCCCACAAGATGTTCGATCTTTACGCCAAGACCCTGGTCATCGTCGGCTTCGGGCGCATCGGCACGCGGCTGGCCGCGCGGTGCCGGGCGCTGGAGATGGAGGTGCTGGTGCACGACCCGTTTGTGACCGCCGACATGATCCGCGCCCGTGGCTGCACCCCGGCGCCTGACCTGGATGTCGCACTGGCGCAGGCCGATTTCGTCAGCATCCACTGCCCGAAGAAGCCCGATACGATCGGCCTGTTCAACGCCGCACGGCTGGCGAGGATAAAGCCTGGCGCGTTCCTGGTGAACACCGCGCGCGGCGGTATCATCGACGAGGCAGCGCTGTTCGATGCGCTGACCAGCGGCAGGCTGGCGGGCGCCGGGCTCGATGTGTTCGATGTCGAGCCGACGCCGAAGGACAATCGCTTGTTGTCGCTGCCCAACATCATTGTCGCCCCGCACATGGCCGGCGTGACGCAGGAGGCGCTGGACCGCATGGCGGTGGCCTGCGTGCGCAACATCCTGGGCGCGATCGACGGCCGGCCCGAGCGCGAGAACGTGGTCAACAAGGAGGTGCTGGGGTGAAGGATCAAGCGCCCCTTGGCGACACGCTGTACATCGGCACGCGGCGTTATTCGTCGTGGTCGATGCGCGGCTGGCTGGCGGTGCACTTGGCTGGGCTGGATGTTGCCGAGGTGGTGCTCCCGCTCGCCGGCGGCATCACACCCGCGGTGCGGGCGGTCAGCCCCGGCGGGACCGTGCCGTATCTGGAACACCAGGGCGCGAAACTTTGGGAGAGCTTGGCGATCTGCGAATACTGCGCCGAGTTCATGCCCGCGCTGTGGCCCGCCAATCGGGCCGCGCGGGCCCATGCGCGCGCCATCGCCAGTGAGATGCACGCCGGATTTCGCGAACTGCGCATGGCGATGCCGATGAGCCTGTTCCGCGCCGGTGCCGCCGGCACATGCCTAAGCGCCGGTGCCGCCACCGACATTGCCCGCATCGACGCATTGTGGACCGACACGCGGGCGCGCTTCGGGGCGGGGGGAGCGTTCCTGTTCGGTGCCGCGTTCGGCAATGCCGATGTCATGTATGCCCCGGTGGTGGCACGGCTGCTGACCTACCGCCCGCGGCTGTCGCCGGCTGCCCAGGCCTATTGCGACGCGGTGCGGGCGCATCCGCTGGTTGACGCCTGGTACGCCGCGGCGGCGCGGGAGCCGACGGAATGGCACCTGGAGAAATACGAAGCCCCACCCGCCGCGGCACCATGAGCGGCGCTGCCACCGGCCTCGACCATGTCGGCGTTGCCGTGCCGGACCTCGATGCAGCCGCGGCGGAATGGGCGGCGCTCGGCTTCACGGTGCAGCCACTGGCCGCGCACATGGACAACGGCATGCCTACAGGCACGACCGTTCAAGGCGTGCCTACAGGCACGGGTAACCGCAACATCATGCTGCGCGAGGGCTACATCGAGCTGCTCGCCAACATCGACCCGGCGCGGCCGAGCGCCACTATCGCGCGCTTCATCGCCCATCACATCGGCGCCCATGTGCTCACCCTGGCGATCGGCGATGAGGATGCGGCCCTGGCCCGCCTCGGTCGTGCCGGCTTCTCTACCGGCATTGCCCGCTCCGCCCGCCCGGCCGATCCCGCTTCACCGCAGGGGCCGCAAGCATCCTTCGCCCGCATTCCGCTGGCCGACGCCGATCCGCGGCTGCAATTGCTGCGCCACCTGACGCCGGAACTGGTGTGGCAGGAGCGTTTCCTGTCCCACCCCAACCGCGCCCGCGCCCTGCGCGCGGTGATCGTGGCGGCCGACCCGCCGGCGGGGTTCGCCGCCCGCCTGGCGCGGGCCGCCGGGGTGCCGGTGGTGCCAGACCCGCATGGCGGCCTGGCGCTGCGGCTGGCGGGCGGCGTGGTGCGGGTGCTGGCGCCCGATGCGGCGGCGCGGCTGCTGCCTGGGGCGGCGGCGCGGCTGCTGCCCGGGGCGGTGATCCCGGCGCTGCCCGCTATGCTCGGCCTGGTGGTGCAGACCGACGACGTCAATGCCGCCGTCGCCGCGCAGCTGGGCCTTGCCGGCACGGGGAAGCTGGTGGGATATGCCAGCGGGGTTGCAGTGCTGTTCACCGCCTAGCTGCGCGCTGGCGCCGCCGACGGGGCCTCCCTATGGTGCGGGGTCTGCACGGAGTTTTTCCCACATGCGCCTGCCCGTCCCGTTGCGCCTCGTCTGGGCCACCTGTGCCGTGCTCGTGGCCCTGCCACTGGCCGCGGCCGAGCTGGTCGGCCATCGTGCCATCTACACCCTGACGCTGGAGACCGCGCGCGGCGACATCATCGGCGCCAGCGGCACCATGGGCTTCGAGGTGATCGACGCCTGCGACGCCTGGGCGGTGCGCCAGCGGCTGGCCATCACGGTGACCGGCCGCGACGGCACCGATATCGACCTTTCCTCCGACTACACGACCTGGGAGAGCAAGGACGGGCTGCGCCTGCGCTTCCGCATGCGCCAGAGCAGCGAGGACGCGGTGGTCAACGACCTGGCCGGCACGGCGGTGCTGGAGCGCGTGGGCGGCCCCGGTCGCGCCACCTATACCCAGCCGGCCGATACCACCCGCGACCTGCCGCCCGGCACCATGTTCCCGACGGCCCATACCGAGGCGATCCTGGCTGCCGCGAAAGCCGGGCAACGCTTCATCGCCCTGCCGTTGTTCGATGGCACCAGCACCGAGGGCGCTCAGGACAGCACAGTTGCCATCACCGGCTGGAACGCGCCCGCTGCCAACCCCTGGCCCGCGCTGGCCCCACTGCCCGGCACCCGCGTGCGCATCGCCTTCTTCGAGCGCGGCGGCACCAAGCAGCAGCCGGAATACGAGGTCGGCATGCGCTACTGGGAAAACGGCATCGCCGATCAGCTGAGCATGGATTTCGGCGACTACGTGCTGGCCGGCAAACTGACCGAACTGACTCTGCCAAAGCCCGGCTGCTGAGGCCTAGTTTGGGTCGGCAGGCAAGGCCAGGGCTTCGCCCTGGACCCACCAGGTCCCGAGCGCGCCTTCGCGCGACGGGCCAAGCCCCTAGACCTTAAATATATGATAATAAATGGGTTTCCAAAGGCCGTCGGCCTTTGGTGGGTCCAGGGCAAAGCCCTGGCCTTGCCATTGTAGCCGGTCAACCATTCGGCCGCCTGGTATTCCCTTGCCATCAGGGCCCAAACCCGCGCCCCCGCATCACGGCCTTGGTGCCGAACTTGTCGCGCAATGCATCGATGGCCGATTGGGCGGCGGCGCGTTTCGGCTGGGTCGGGTCGGCGAGATCGGGCGGGTCGGCGAGGGTGCCTGGGGCCAGG